>CALFKA010000256.1 GCA_937880545.1 uncultured Clostridia bacterium
CATGGGGGTGCGAATGCCGGCGACGACGTCTTCTCCCTGTGCGTTCATGAGGAACTCACCGAAGAGGTTGTTCTCGCCGGTGGCGGGGTCGCGCGTAAAGGCGACGCCCGTTCCGCAGTCATCTCCCATGTTGCCGTAGACCATGGACTGCACGTTGACGGCTGTGCCGAGGTTATGCGGTATGTGGTTTTCATTGCGGTAGAGAGTGGCGCGGGGGTTGTCCCAGCTTCGGAAGACGGCGGTCACCGCTTCAATCAACTGCTCTTTGGGATCCTGCGGGAAGTCTTTTCCTTCGGCCTCTTTGTAGATTTCTTTAAACAGTGCGACGACTTCTTTGAGGTCTTCTGCGGTGAGATGTGTATCTTCATCTACACCCTTTTGCTCTTTCACTTCGTCAAAGACGCGCTCAAAGCGAGACTTAGGAATCTCCATCACCACATCGGAGAACATCTGGATAAAACGTCTATAGCTGTCATAGACAAAGCGCTCATTGCCACTTTCGCGAATCAGTGTGTCAATGACCTCGTCGTTGAGCCCCAGGTTGAGGACGGTGTCCATCATACCGGGCATGGAGAACTTGGCTCCGGAGCGTACGGAGACAAGCAGAGGATTGACGGTGCCACCAAACTTCTTGTCGGTCTCTTCTTCCAGCTTTGCCATATGTTCAAAGATCTCATCTCTAAGTTCCGGCCAAATGGTCTTTCCATGACTGTAATACTCATTACAGGCTTCTGTAGTGACGGTGAAACCTTGTGGAACCGGAAGACCGATGTGGGTCATCTCGGCAAGGTTTGCGCCTTTTCCCCCAAGAAGGTCACGCATGTCGCGATTTCCTTCTAAAAAGGTATAGACAAATTTCTTGGACATAAAAGAACTCCTTTCCCAAACTCCAACCGGCATTATAATTTGCCATATTGTACTAAGTATACACCAAATCTTCAATTATTACGCTTGACAAATGCTAGGATATCCTGTGGTAAGATAAGATGAAAAGACGGTTCAACTTAAAAATATCCAAAGAGGAAAATATGAAAAAACGTCTCGCAGTTCTGCTGATCCTTCTGATCTTTCTGACAGGCTGTTCTTCTAAGACAGATATAAACACCTTAGACAGAGCACCTTTTGAAGCAAAGGCGGAAGAAGTCGCCAAACTCTTCCTGACGGGAGAAGCCGAAAAGCTGTACCCCGACTTCACCTCCACATTGGCACAACAGCTTCCTGAGGGGACTCTTGTGAGTCAGTCCCGGCAGTTCTCCACTCAGAACAGTTATGTACAGACACTGGAAATCACTTCGCAGGTCATCGACAAGTACATCGCAGTGGATGTACTTAGCGAGATCTCATCTGCCAATATCAACACCCGTGTTTCCTACACTGCCGAGGGAAAAATAGCCGGTCTGTTCTTTACGACGAAACCACTGACTCCTGCTCTTCTTCCGGGAGAGGAAGAGATTAAGGTGGGAGAACACGCACTGGCCGGAAGATTGATGCTCCCCGATAGTGACAAAGCACCTGTCGTCATCCTCATTGCAGGCAGCGGCTCCCACGGGATGGATGAGATTATTGGAAAGGCCGGCAATGCCGCCCTTCGTGACATTTCGCTTGGGCTCCAGGAAAAAGGCATCGCCACCATTCGCTATGACAAAAGATTCTACTCTGATCAAACACTTGCCGCTCAGAACAAGAACCTCACCATCCAAGACGAGGTTCTCGACGATGTAGACTGGGTGATCCAAAACATCGAAAGCTTCAAAGGCATCGACACCTCACAACTCTATGTGCTCGGCCACAGTCTGGGTGGGATGGTTGCCCCTGATATCGCCGCGCGACATCCGGAAGTAAAGGGCATCATTTCTCTGGCGGGAAGCCCGAGAAAACTTGAAAACATCATGGAAGAGCAGCTTCTTGCGCAGATTGAAAAAGCGGAAATGAGCGAAGAAGAAAAAGAATCACAACGAGAGATTCTTTCCAATGAACTGGCAGCTATCAGAAAAGCCGACACGAAGTCCGCTCCGTTTGGTGTTCCCTTTTCCTATTGGGAAAGCCTCAACGAAATCTATGCTCCGAAGGTCATCGGCCAGGTCAAACAGCCCATCCTGATCCTCCAGGGAAGTGAAGATGTTCAGGTGTTTGTGGATAGAGACTTTGCAGCATGGAAGGATCTTCTGAAGAACAGAGACCATGTGACCTTTAAACTGTATGAGGGTCTTAATCATCTATTCATGAAAAAAATGCATGATGATCCCATGGAAGATTACAATACACCCAATCACGTAGACAAGCAGGTCATTGAAGACATGGCAGAGTGGATCAAGAATAACTGAATAGATAACGGACGGTTTAATAAGCAGAGATGATGTGTCTCTGCTTTTTTATTTGCTTTCTTCGCGACACAAGAGGCGAAATCGCACAAAACACCATCCTTCTTCTGATAATCCTGAGAAGAAAAAAAGAGCCTTCTCTCCCGGCGGATAGCAGGAGACAGAAGGCTCTGTATATAATGCAGCTACGACTCAAGTGCCAGACGCACAAATAATTCGGTACCGATGGGAAGAGCATTCTCATCAAAGTCGAAAAGAGGTGTATGCGCTCCGTGGATAAACCCCTTCTCTTCGTTCATGGCACCGATCCAGACGAAGGCAGCGGGCACTTCACGGGCGAAGAAGGCGAAATCCTCCGCACCGAGTTGTCCTTTGGGCTGCTCATAAACGGTGAGATGCGTCATATCACGGTGTACCAGCTGAACAATGGAATGAAGGAGATCCGAGTTATTACTCAGGACCGGAAGACCGGAGAGGAAATCGAGTTCGACTTCGCAGCCGCGAAGAGCCTTTACAGCATCGAGAACCTGATCGAGCTCCAAGCGTATCCTCTGTCGGATGTCTTCATTTAGACAGCGGATCGTCCCTTCTACTGTGCAAAGGGGAGCGATGATGTTTTTGGCTGTTCCTCCATTTACCATGCCGACTGAGAAGACGGCAGACTCGAGTGGATCGATGGTCCTGGAAAGCTGCGATTCCATGAGGGTGATAAAGTGCGCAGCACAGGAGATGGTATCCGTTGAGTGATGCGGCTCAGAGGAATGTCCTCCGGTGCCTCGAAATCGTATGGTGAACTCATCAGTAGAGGACATGGTCGTCCCCGGATGATAGGCAATTGTTGCGGTAGGAATTCTCGTGCTCAAATGAAAGGCTACGATAGAAGAAATTTTATCCAATAGACCCAACTCTTTCAGGTCTTTTAGCATGATTCTTGCCCCACCGAGATTCGGCCCTTCTTCTGCGGGCTGAAAGATGAACAGTACTGACTTTTTCAGCTGATCTTTCTTTTCCGTGAGTATTTTCACTGCCCCCATCAGCATGGCGGTATGTCCATCGTGGCCACAGGCGTGCATGGCTCCATCCGTTGTGGAGCGGTAGGGGACGATATTCTCTTCGTGAATGGGCAGAGCGTCCATATCTGCTCGCATGGCGAAGTATTCTTCTGCTCCATCCACTTGGATTCTACCGATCACCCCGATCTTTGAAGGCAAGATCTCTACACCCAGTGAGTTTAGATATTTCTGTACTTCAATCTGTGTACGGAAGGTATCAAAGCCGACTTCCGGATTCATGTGAAAATCTCTTCTAAGTGTAATCAGCTCTTCCTTAAGATCTTGTGCTTGCTTATGAATATTCATAGTCTATTAAAAAGGTCCATAGCCGATGGCAACGGCCACCAATACGAAAACAATCTGTGCCAAGAGACACAAGATGAAAAATGGCAGCATGAAACGGTAGTATTTGTTCAACGGGATGCGGGCCACGGTACATGCGATGATCATGAATCCTGTAGGCCATAACAGGTTGGAGAAGCCATCTCCGAACTGGAAGATCAGCACGGCGATCTGCCTCTTCATTCCAATCAAATCCGCCAGTGGCGTCATAATCGGCATGGACACAGCTGCTTGACCGGAGCCGGAGGGGATGAGGAAGTTGAGAAATGATTGGAAGAATAGCATCCCGACAGCGCTCGCATAGAGGGAGAGGTTCTGAAGCCAGCTGGCAAACGTGAACACGATGGTGTCGAGGATCTGTCCTTTCGTGAATACGACCAGGATTCCGCGGGCGAATCCTACGACCAGAGCAGAAAGGACGCCTTTTGAGAGCCCTTCTACGTAGGCATTAGCGAGCTGATTGGGCGCCCATCGGTTGATAATCCCTACGGCGATGCTGACGATCATAAAAATGGCGGCGACTTGATTGATGTACCAGCCCTTGTTGATCAGTCCGTACGCCATGACGAGAATGCCGAGGAAGAGGACGAGAATGGAAAGCTTTCTTGGCAGCGTCATCTCCGTTTTCATGCGCTCGTCATCTAAGGTGAGATCTGTATAATCAATCCCGTAGACCAAGCTCTTGGTCGGGTCTGCTTTTACCTTTCGCGCGTACACCAGGACAAAAGCGATGTTAATGATAGTCATGACAACCAGCACAATCACCCGGTACCAAAGACCTGAAAACATGGGAAGCTCTGCAATTGTCTGGGCAACTCCGATGGTGAATGGGTTTAGTGTTGCCGAAGCAAAGCCCACGCCGACAGGAACCACAGAGATTCCAATGGCAACCAGAGAGTCATATCCCAGTGCAATACAGAGCGCAATAAAGATGGGAATAAAGGCAATGATCTCCTCATAAGACATCGTGCCGGTGGATCCCCAGACCGACAGGATGATCATGAGAAGCACAATGATGACATTGGTAAGAGCGGGTTTTGCCCGGGTAATGTCAACTGCTTTTACGATGGCCGCATCCAGTGCTCCGGATTTTTCCAGTATGTACATGGCTGAAAATGCGGCAAAAATGAGAAAAGTGATATTGGCAGCTTCGATCAGACCTTCTTCTATTGAGACAAAGGCTCCAAAAGGTCCTACAGGTGTGCTTTCGACATATTGGAAGGAAAGTGGGTCGATGACCATTCGTTTGCTGTTCTCATCGAGAACGCGTTCGTATTTTCCGGCAGGAATAATCCAAGTAAGTATAGCGGCAATTAGTATAGCGAAAAAGAGGAGAACCAATATGTGTGGAAAAAGTGCCTTTTTCTTGACTTGACGTTCTGCTTGCATGTCTTGCTCGTATAATCCAGTTAATGGATTATACACTCCTTTCTTTGTATAATTCAGATAT
>CALFKA010000257.1 GCA_937880545.1 uncultured Clostridia bacterium
ATTGCCGTCTGCCCTAGTTCTGTGACGGAGACTTTCCATCTCACCGTCCGCGCTTTCAATCTTGCAGAAAAGTACCGCACACCGGTGATCTTTCTGACAGACGAGACCATCGGACATTCCCGTGAGCCGATCGTCATTCCCGAGCCGGGAGAAGTCGAAGTGTTTGATCGCATTCAACCGGCTGATGGGGAAGAATACATACCATTTCGCGTGGAGCCGGGAGAAATCGTCCCTAGGATGCCCGCATATGGACGTGGTTTTCGTTATAATTTATCCGGCCTCTTTCACACGGAGACAGGGTTTCCCTCAAACTCTCCACAAAATGCTCAAAAGCAGATGGACAGGATGTTTGCCAAGATCTACGACAATGTAGACGACATTGTAACCTATGAAGAAGTGGAAGTAGAAGATGCTGATCTGATATTTGTCACCTACGGTTCGACCGCTCGCTCGATTCTTCCTGCAATAAAGAACTTGAGGAAGCAGGGTTATAAAGTGGGGATGTTCCGGGCTATCACTATTTGGCCTTCTCCTGTAAAACAACTCGAAGCGCTGGCTGAAAAGACGAAGCACATAGTCGTTGCGGAGATGAACCGGGGTCAATATGTCCGGGAAGTTGAACGCATTGTAAAGGGAAAAGTGCCTGTTACACATTTCGGAAGAGCCAATTCAGAGATCCTTCTTCCCAGCGAAGTAGAAGAACTGGCAAAGGAGGTCCTCAAATGAGTTCCAGCCAACTCGTCGGAAAGTACTTCCGCACACAAAATCTGCCCCATATCTGGTGCCCGGGCTGCAGCCTCGGTATTGTCACACGAGCTCTGACCCGCGCCATAGATGAACTCGGACTTGATAAAGACAAGATCGTCATCGTCTCCGGTATCGGCTGCTCATCTCGAGCAGTAGGCTACCTGGACTTCAATACCATCCACACGACACATGGTCGTGCGCTAGCTTTTGCTACCGGTGTCAAACTCGCAAATCCGGAGCTTGAAGTCATCGTCATATCCGGTGACGGTGATGCCAGTGCCATCGGCGGCAATCATCTGATTCACGCTGCTCGGCGAAATATCGATCTGGCACTCCTGATTTTCAATAATAATATCTACGGCATGACCGGCGGACAATTTTCACCGAC
>CALFKA010000258.1 GCA_937880545.1 uncultured Clostridia bacterium
CGAGGTGTTCGGCGTGTGGGTGATCGGTGTCCCCATCGCCTTTATCAGTGTCTTCCTTCTTCGTCTCGACCCTGTCACAGTCGTGCTTCTCCTCCAGACAGAGGAGGTTATCAAGGCTTTTTTCAGCATCAACAGGCTTAGAAATCACCGCTGGATCCACGACCTGACTTCGAGGTTTGAAGAGAAGAAACTGGTATAAAAAAACCCGGAATTCCTCCGGGAGTATGTCTCCTATCACTTGTCTTTCAGCGCTTCTTCCAGTTCGTCAAGAACCATCGCAAAGAGTCCTTTCGAAGAGGACCCACTCTTTTTCTTCACAGCTTCACTGAAGATATTCTTACCTCCCGTGCCTGCCAGGTTTTTGATCGTCTCACTCAGCTCTTTCCTAGGACTTTTCACATACGCAGAATAAGGATCATCTTCATGGACGCGCGAGCGCACCTTGGAGATGGCTTCCTTCTTCCCATCAATCTCCAAAAAGGAGCGGTCCTGGTTCTCATATGTCATCTCAATGTCTTTGAATTCTTCTTTGGTAATCATGCCACTATGCATCATCTGACGGAAGTATTCCAGTTTGTCTCTTGTCATCTTTTTCACCTCGAAGTACTGTTACCCAAAATGCACCCTGTTTCTACCGGATTCAATTCTGCTATAATCTTTTCAGGGGGAAATCAATGGCAAAAATACTGATCATCGAAGATGATGAGCGAATCGCTCGTTTTCTTCAACTGGAACTTGAACACGAAGGCTATGAGACGATCACGGTGCACAGAGGCCGCCAGGGACTCGATGAAGCTCTAAGAAGTGACGTCGATCTTGTGCTCCTCGACGTGATGCTTCCCGAACTCTCCGGGATGGAGATCTTGCGCCGCCTGCGACAGGTATCGGATGTGCCGGTGATTATCGTCAGCGCAAAGGGAGACGTCGTCGACAAGGTCTCCGGTCTTGATTTAGGAGCCGATGACTATCTCGCTAAGCCCTATGCGATTGAAGAGCTCTTTGCCCGCATCCGAAGACTCTTGCGCGCCCCACATCTTCCTTCCGTGTTCACAGCGGGGGAACTGACACTGGACCCGGTCAGCTACATGGTGACATATGCGGATGAGCCGATCAAACTGACAAAGACCGAGTATTCTCTGCTTCTTTACTTCTTTGAAAACAGAGGAAGAGTCCTCACCCGCGAGCAGGTGATTGAAGCCGTGTGGGGGTATGACTACATGGGAGATACCAACGTGCTCGATGTCTATGTCCGCTACCTTCGGGCAAAGATCGACCAGGAATATGATGTCAAACTGATCCATACACACCGCGGTGTCGGTTACCGCTTTGACGAGAGATAAGACAGTGGCAAAAAGGCTGCGCGCCCCGAAAGGGACTTTGGTAAATCCGAAAAAAGGTTTCTTGGAAATCCTTTGGCTGATCCTGCGCTTCCCTTTTGTGGCGCTGTTTGCGCTCTTGCGGTGGATAGTTCTATTCATTCGCTGGCTGTTTCTGCTCCCCGGACGATTTCTTCGCTGGTTGACGCTAAAGCTCCGATTTTCATTGAGTTTCAAGATCATTGCACTCTTCATTCTCAACGGGATTGTGATAGTATTTCTAGCGTTTTTTTTCGGTGCTGTTTTTTACTACAATTCCCGTTACTCCCTCGATTTCATCTTCGTAGGTATTATTCCTCTGGGAACCATCGCCTATATCTACGTGACATATCGAGGCATGCGCCGCATTCTCGAGCCGATTCAGGAGATCAATCTGCAGCTTCGCTCCATCCAAGCGGAGGATCTCTCCCAGCGCCTTAATACGGCGGATGCAAAAGACGAACTCAGAGACCTCTCCATCGCCATCAATGAGCTCCTCAACCGGATCGAAACCGCCATGAGTTCACAGAGAGCCTTTGTCTCTAATGCTTCTCACGAACTGCGTACCCCTCTCTCTGTACTCCGCGGCTATGCTGATCTTTTAGAGAGATGGGGCTCGAGTGACCCGGAGGTCCTTCATGAGTCCCTGCGTGCCATCACCCAGGAGAGCCGAGACATGAGTAAACTCGTCGATCACCTGCTCTTTCTTTCCCGGGTGGACGACCACCGCCAACAGATCTCATTTACCAATCTCAACTTGAGTGATCTCTTTGAAGATCTTCTTCAGGAGACGATCGTGCTTGATCGCGGAGCGCATCCAATCACAGTAAACATTGCCCCGAATGTCATGTACTTTGCTGACGAGACTCTGCTGAAAGAATGCTTCCGGATTTTTCTCGACAATGCCCGAAAGTATACTCCGGATGGCAAAGGGATTTATCTCTCACTTGATCATACAGATGAAGAGATTATTGTAGAGTTTGAAGACCGTGGGATCGGGATCGAACCAGAGCATCAAAATCATATTTTTGAGCGCTTTTATCGAAGCGACTCTTCTCGCACTCGCTCCACCGGGGGAAGCGGTCTGGGACTCAGTATCGCAAAAAGCATCCTGGATATGCATCAAGCCTCGGTAGAGCTCTGGAGCGAACCCAATGTAGGAACACATTTTCGTATTCTCCTTCCGACGAAAAGGGGTATATAGATATGTGGAGGTATTATGAAACAGCCAAAGTTTAATTTTAATCTGACAGAATTTCTTGAAAAGCTACGTGACGTCTCACAAGAAAGAAAGACTCCCGGACGCGGGCTCTCCATCTGGGTCATCGCTCTGATTACTCTTGCGGCGATGTTTGTCTACTTCTTCTTTGCTCTGCCATCGCTTAGCCCACAGGGTAGCGCCCTGTACAGCTTCCTGGCAGGGGGCATCGTCCTGTTCACTGCGCTAAGGCTCCTACTCGGAAGACCAAAGCCAGGGCTTAAAGAGCTGAGAACAACGGCACTTGTCGTGATCGTACTCTTTGTCTTTCCGATCGTGATGAGCCTTCTCTCCAGTCCCGTCTTCCATGCAAAATCCTACGCAAATCTCATCGATGTGCAGCCGGGCGTCTTTTCTGAAGATATCCAACGCATCTCGATTTCTCAGATTCCGATTGTCGACAGGGAGACCGCCAGCATCATCGGAGAAAAACAAATGGGAGCGATCGCAGAGTTGGTCAGCCAGTTCGAGATCGATGCGAACTATGCACAGATCAACATAGGCGGAAAACCCATCCGCGTCTCCCCCATCAAGTACTTTGATATCATCAAATACATCGCCAACTTCCGAGACGGTCTGCAATACTACATTTCTGTAGACATGACAAACCAGGAAGGTGATCTCGTCAAACTCAATAATCCCATCATGTACTCCTCAAGTGACTATCTGATGCGAAACATCCACAGAAAGATCCGCTTCCAGTATCCCTTCTTGCTCCTGGGAGCTACAAACTTTGAACTCGATGATAACGGAGAAGCATACTACGTCACACCGGTCCTCACCAAGCGTATCTTCTTCTTCGGCGGAATCGATGCCAAGGGAGCGATTATCACCAACGCCCATACAGGCGAGAGTGTCATCTATGACACGGCAGATGTACCGGAGTGGGTGGACCGTGTTTATCCATCGGAGCTGATCATGAGCCAGCTCGACATGAGAGGACTCTATCAGGGCGGCTTCTTCAACTCCCTCATCGGACAGCGAAATGTCACCCGGACGACAGAAGGCTATAACTATATCTCTCTTGACACCGACATCTATCAGGTGACAGGAGTAACTTCTGTGCGTGCGGACACGTCAAACCTGGGCTTCTATTACATCAATCTGCGCACCAAAGAGACAAAGTTTTACTCCGTCCCCTCCGCCACGGAAATCTCTGCCATGGCTTCTGCAAAGGGCGCCGTACAGGAAAAGAACTACAATCCCACTTTCCCGGTGCTGTTAAACCTGGGTGGGGATCCTGTGTACTTTATGAGTCTCAAAGACGCAGCAAAGGTTGCCAAACTCTACGCCCTCGTCGACGCCGTGGACTTCACCAAAGTCATCGTAAAAGATACCGTATCTGATGCCCTGCGTGTCTATGCCTCGGAGCATCCCGTCGAACTGGGCGAAGGCATCGGCAGCGCTGTTGAAAAGCGTATCACCATCAAAGAAATCCACGAGGTCGTCATCGACGGAAATACGATCTACTACTTCCTCGTCAATGAGGATCAGGATATTTACTCGGTACTCGCCAAAGATATCGGAAACCTTCTCGTCTTTGCCAAACCCGGCGATGCCTTCCAAGTCACGGGTGTGCTCTCTGAAGGGGAGGTAAATGTCCACACCCTTGAAAAATAGCTGATTCCACGACTTCCTACCGTTCCTCTTAAAAAAAGGGGGACGGTTTTTTGGTTAGATTTCAAAGTAAACGCAACACCCATTGAAAAAACGGACCATCCG
>CALFKA010000259.1 GCA_937880545.1 uncultured Clostridia bacterium
AGAAGAGCCGAAAAGTTCAACACGGAAGAAGCAAAAAAGATGCTGGCACAGAGGCTCAAAATAATGGAGCAGAACATCGCAGCCATAAACCGCATCTATGGGGACAAACTGGTAAAGCTGTAAAAAGAAATAATACCATTACAAAATCTGAATTCAAGATTAGATGGGAGAGCAAAATGCGAAGCATGTTTCAGTTGATGGGTGAAAGCTTAGTAGCCGGCGAAGATCTGGTGCTCGTCACGGTCATCGCCTCATCGGGATCAACTCCGCGAGGTTCGGGAGCGAGGATGCTTGTCGGAAAAAAAGGCAGACTGGCCGGGACAATAGGTGGTGGTGCCGTAGAATACAGATCGGAGCAGATTGCGGCGGAAATTCTTAAAAATAAGCTTTCCGGTGAGCACAACTTTACTCTCACAAAAGATGATGTAGAAAATCTGGGCATGATCTGTGGCGGTGCTGTTGAAGTGTTCTTCTATTATATTCCCGCTGGAGACCCAAAGACCATCTCCCTTGCAGACGAGGCGGAAAAACGCTTCGAAAAAGGGGAGGATCTTTGGCTCATCAGTGATATGGCGGAGGGCGGCAGACTTGCCCTTTGGTCAAAGGGAAGTGGCAGTTTCGGCTTCGACATACCCGAGACAGTCCTTGAAAGCTTATCACGTCATCCCTCAAGAGTAAGAGAATCGAATATTGACATGTATGCAGAGCAGATAGGCTCCTCAGGAAAGGTCTATATCTTCGGCTGCGGTCATGTAGGTCAAGCTCTCGTACCTGCCCTTGCATCTGTCGGTTTCCGATGTGTAGCGGCGGATGACCGCCCGGAATTTGCCGACAAGGCACTCTTTCCCGAAGCAGAAGATGTCTTGATCATAGACTTTGAAAATATCGCGGCGAAAATGGAGATAGGTCCGGAAGATTATGTCTGCATCATGACGCGCGGTCACTCTCACGACACGATCGTTCAGGCTCAGGTCTTGCGAACGCCCGCTTGTTATATCGGAGTCATCGGAAGTAAGCATAAGATAGCCGGCGTGCAGGCGGAACTTAGAAAACAAGGTTTCAGTGAAAAAGACTTCGAGAGGATCACCACTCCGATAGGGCTTGCGATCAAAGCGGAAACTCCGGCGGAGATAGCGATTTCCATTTGTGCCCAGATGATCGAACTGAGGGCAATCAGGAGTAGAGCTTGAAGCGGATTTTTCTTACCGGAGCGATAGGATGCGGCAAGAGCACGCTTATAAGAGCGGTGCTCGGAGACCGTCTTGGCGTAGCCGGCGGCTTCGTCACGCAGCGCATCCTTGAGGGTGAGGAACTCATAGGCTTTGACATCGTAAGCCTGGCAGTTTCGGTAAATCAGGAGCACATGTATCCTGATACACCCAAGCTTGGATGGAGAGAAAAAGACGGACGTTTGCACCTTCGATTCCTATCGTTCAAAGATGGCAAAGTCATCCGAAATGATGAGGCGTTTTCTGTCTTTGCCTCCGCTCTTTTACGAGAAGCCACCATGAAGCCTTTTGCACTGATCGATGAAATCGGCGGTTTCGAAATACTTATCCCCGAGTTTATGGAGGCCTTTGAACTACTTCTCGCTTCACAAGTTCCCTGCATCGGCGTCCTTAAATCGCTGCCTTCCTCCGAAAGGCTCTCACAGACAGCAGGTCTGGGTTCAGAATATTTACAGGCTGCAAAGGCGCTTCATTTGCGCCTCGCCTCGGATCCTGAAACGGAGATCGTGGAGATGAGAGGGCATGATGATAAATATGCGATAAACACACTATGGCAGTGGAAAGAGCAGTATCTTACATATGAAGGACAAAATTGAAATGAATAATAACCTGATCTACGACACCATTATTGGCTCCGTTTCAAAAGGGGAGGATATTGTTTTGTCGTCTGTCGGTGAGTCATGGTCACTGGTAGAGACAGTTAGTGGTCAGGTCGGCATCGCTATGACGACTTCGGGAACCACTCGTTCTCCCATGTTTTCAGAGAGTTTTGCGGGAATGGATGTCCGAGAAGCCGCCCGAGCGCTCATGAGTTGGCATTTTGAAGAAGCCTCTCTTGGACTTGCGGCCATCAATGCCAGGCTCAACACGGTGGCGCGAATGGGGGAATTTGATTGCCAAGAGCCCTATGAGAACTATTGCACGAGAGGGCTTGAGATATCAGGAAAGAAGCTGGGCATCGTCGGACATTTGAAAATGCCGGAAGAAGTGAAAAACATGGCTTCGGAGTATCACATACTGGAGCTTCAGCCGCAACCGGGCGACTATCCGGCTTCCGCCTGCGAATGGATTCTCCCGGCGTGCGATATTGTGATCATCACCGGAAGCAGTCTAATCAACAAGACACTTCCGCGCCTTCTCGCCTTATGTCGTCATGCCTACACGATCCTTGCGGGACCTTCCGTTCCGCTCTGCCCGGCGCTTCTCCAACTGGGCATTGACAGACTGGCGGGCCTGGTCATCAGTGATGCGGAGGGAATGAAGAAGCGGCAGGCGTTGGGTCTTTCGGGACCTCCTTACGAATTTGGACAGAGCTTTCTTATCACGAGGTAAAAAGTGGATAAAATCAACGTGAAAAGAATAGAAGCAGAAGATACATATGAGACAGGTAAAAGAGAACAAACACCGTCACACAGACAATTAGCAGGACCTTCAGCTATCATTATTTTTATCGCTCTACTGATCGCATGTACGCTATTGTCTTTCACTCTCGGGAGATACCCTGTTCCGCTCAAGGAGCTCTTAGCCATACTTGGAAACAAGATCTTCGGTTTCTTTGAAGGAACTGAGAATATCTGGACAGATCAGATGGAGGCTGCTGTCTGGAATGTCAGGCTACCGAGAGTCATCCTATCCGTGCTGGTCGGCGCCTGCCTTTCAGCTGCGGGAGCTGCCTATCAAGGAGTCTTCCAAAATCCCATGGCGTCCCCCGATATTTTGGGCGCATCCGCAGGAGCGGGCTTCGGAGCGGCACTCGCCATATTTTTGGACTTCAAACATGTCAATATTACGCTGTCGGCCTTTGCGATGAGTCTAATCACCATCGCCCTGGTCTTTCGAGTCAGCAGTTATGTGAAGGGAGGAAAAGTCCTCGGGCTCGTCCTCTCGGGGATCATGGTCAGTTCACTTTTTAATGCGAGCACCTCCTTTCTCAAACTGGTGGCAGACCCCAATAACAAGCTTCCACAGATCACCTACTGGCTCATGGGATCTCTGGCGGGAGCCAAATGGGGTGATATCCGCTTTGTCATCTTACCTATGCTGGCAGGGTTTATTCCTTTACTACTTCTACGATGGCGGCTAAATGTCATCACGATGGGTGATGAAGAGGCAAAGACCATGGGCGTAGATGCCGGAAGGATTCGCATCGCTGTCATTGTTTCAGCGACACTTGTGACCGCTTCAGCGGTTTCGGTGAGTGGCGTGATCGGTTGGGTCGGTCTTGTCATCCCTCACATGATGCGCAGGATCGTCGGAAGCAGTTATCGCTGGCTCATGCCGGTTTCCATGTTGGGCGGGGGCATCTTTCTCTTACTGGTGGACAACATTTCAAGAAATGTGACGACGGCGGGGATACCGATAGGCATACTGACAGCCTTTGTAGGTGCTCCTTTCTTTCTGCTTCTGATAACCGGAAGGGGGGAGAGATATTGAGTTTAGAAGTGAAACATCTTTCTTTTGCATATGACAAAAGAACGATTTTACATAATATGAGTTTCACCGCTCATTCACGGGAAGTGCTTTCGATACTGGGACCAAATGGGGTAGGAAAGACGACACTCTTTAAGTGCGTTCTGGGACTACTATCCGATTATACGGGAAACATCATGGTCAATGGATTCAATGCTTCCCAATTGAGTGCGCGGGAGCTGGCCAAGCAGATTGCCTATGTCCCTCAGAGGTCGGAGCCGATCTTCAATTTCAGCGTAAACGAGATCGTACTCATGGGTACGACAAACGAACTCAAACTCTTCTCTTCCCCGGGACAAAGTGCCCAAGCGAAAGTGGATAGGGCCCTCGAAAGATTAGGCATCTCGGATCTAGCCCATCGCTGCTTTCATCACACCTCCGGCGGAGAGCGCCAGCTCGTCATGATCGCTCGCGCCCTGGTACAAAATGCCTCTGTCATCTTACTCGACGAACCCACCGCCAATCTGGATCGCAGAAATCAGCTGCTGGTTTTAGAGCAAATAAAATCACTCGCTGAAGAAGGATATGCTGTCGTACAGACGACCCATGACCCTGAACACAGCTATATGTATTCTGACAAAATACTCACGATGAAAGACGGTGCCGTACTCTCTTACGGCTCCCCGGAAGAAATA
>CALFKA010000260.1 GCA_937880545.1 uncultured Clostridia bacterium
ACGAGATCGTGATGTGACTGGAGTTCAGACGTGTGCTCTTCCGATCTAATTGAATGTCACCCTCGAGAGTAATGAGAACTACCGAAATTAACAAAGAGAAGCCCGAACGTCGTGTTCGGGTTTTTTTTGCCTAAAACCCTCTCTGGAATCGAGTATAATTAAGATAGAAACATATGGGGGGCTGCTGATGAAGAAAAAACAAAATGAAAGACACCATCTGGCACAGGTAGAGGCACGGGCACCGGGCTCCCTGGTCTATACCGGTGAGTATAAAGATGTGGCGACCCAACTGGAGGTCTATCGCTTTAACGCGGAAGAGCTCACTGTCGAGATGCTGAATGATCCGAGAGAACTTCCGGAGGACCTGGGGGAGAACTTCATCACCTGGATCAATCTGACGGGACTCAATGACCCGGAGGTCATCAGTTACTTTGGCGAGCGATTCGGTCTCCATGAAATGCATCTTGAGGACATTGTCCAAGTCAACCATCACGCCAAGGTGGATATCTCAGACAACTACCTCATGAGTGAGCACTACATGATGTATCGAGATACGCAGATTCACCATGAGAGTATCGCCATTTTTCTTTTACAAGGGGTGATTCTTAGTTTCCAGGAATATCCGGGGGATGTGTTCGATCCGATTCGGGAGAGGCTCCATCAGTCGGGTTCGCGCGTGCGAGAGTCGAAGGAGGACTATCTCTACTATCTGATGGTGGACCGCTTGGTCGATGAGGCGATTGCCGTGCTCAAGGACCTCGTCTTTCAGCTCGATGATATGGAGCGTCTGATGCTCGATGAGAGCCAGATCGACATGCGAAGAGCGTATGAAATCAAGCGAGAGCTGCTAAATGTCAAAGCAGCCATCTATCCTCTTGACGAGCTCATGAGTATGTTACTCAGTGAACAGAATCACGTGTTGGGAAATGAGATCGCACCCTATATCAAAGACATTGATGACCATGTCAATCAGTCGATCGTCGAAGTGGGAAGAGCGCTTGATACGATTGAAAATATGAATCAGTCCAATATGGCCAAGCTCAGCAATCAGATGAATAACATCATGAAAGTGCTGACCATCTTCTCAGCCATTTTCATTCCGCTGAACTTTCTCACCGGTATGTACGGGATGAACTTTCTCCATATGCCTTTCCTGCAGCACCCCTATGCCTTTTATGGATTCGTGCTGGCCAGCATCGCGATTGTCACGGTTCTGATCAGCTATTTCAAACGGAAAAACTGGTTCTAGCTCCTGCGGGAGCTTTTTTCTTTGAAAATAATTGACCAGAAGCAAAGAGAGGGATATACTGTGATTGACCGGAGTGGTCAACGGAGGACAAGTGGAAGTATTTGAGAATTTATCAGAAGAGAAGAGACAGAGAATCCTCAATGCCGCCTTGGGAGAGTTTGCTGCCAAGGGCTTTGAAGATGCATCAACTAACAGAATCGTCCAGGAAGCAGGCATCTCAAAAGGCGCACTATTTCACTATTTCGGAAACAAAAAGAAGCTTTTTGATTACCTGATGGTGTTCAGTGCCTCACAGGTGAAAGAGCAATTGCTGGTGGACTTTCCGGATTCTCATGACCTCATCGAGGTATTCTCCATCTATGCCCAGAGAAAGAGTGAATTGGCCAGGGTACACCCATTACTGTTCGACTTCTGGTATAAGGTCTTCCAGGAGCAACAGGAGCATCCTCTATATAAGGCAATTGTTCTGGAGAGCGTCGCTTTGATGAAAGAGCTCTTTCACGACAGGATTGACACATCGAAGTTCCGAGATGGCATCGACCTCGCAAAAGCGATCGATATCTGTACCTGGATGAGTGAAGGATTTGCAAGAAAGTACGCACAAGAACATCAATCACTTGATGTTGAGAAGATGATGAAAGTGTCGGAAGAATTGTTTACCACCTTGAAGATCATGATCTATCGGGAGACTAGCTATGAGGAGTCAAGTGATTTCTGACTGATTTCTTTAAAATGT
>CALFKA010000261.1 GCA_937880545.1 uncultured Clostridia bacterium
CATCACGGATGGTCCGTTTTTTCAATGGGTGTTGCGTTTACTTTGAAATCTAACCCAGGATGGGGGGTGATTTAGCCGGGTGGCCACTGAAGTTGGCGTCCTCCGATCACATGGATGTGTACGTGATCGACACTCTGCTGTGCCTTCAATCCGGTATTGCCGACAATGCGAAATCCATCCTCTGCAAGCCCTTCCTTCACGGTGTACGTGCGAATCGCCTGAAACAGAGCGGTCAGCTCTTCCGGATGTTGTGAAAGTTCATTGATATTGGCAAAATGTGCTTTCGTGATAAACAGTACATGATGCGGGGCGACAGGCGAGATATCTTGAAATCCCAAAATGCGTTCGTCTTCGTAGACTTTTTCTGAAGGAATCTCTCCCGCCGCAATCCTACAAAACAAACAGTCCATGTCTGTCCTTTCTAGGCTCTGAGCACCAGGCCATCTCGTCTAAGTACTTTTCTCACTTGTATCGTACCCGAAGATGGAGCGAAGGCAACTTCTACCCGGGCGTACTGTGGTGTCAATCCCCCATGATCTTCAAAGAGAACTTGCACCTCTCGGCCAATAAATCTCTCGAGATACTTCTCCTGTTCTTTCTGAACTACCTGACGGAGTCTGGCGCTGCGTTTTTTCTTCACCTGCGGATCCAGGTCAGGAAGTTTTGCCGCCACGGTTCCCTCTCGTCTTGAATAGGCAAAAACATGGACCGAGGCAAAACCAATCCTCCGCACGAAATCCACCGACTCCAAAAACTCCTTTTCTCCTTCTGTGGGAAAACCTACGATGATATCCGTGGTGATCGCCGCATCCGGAAAAACGCGTCGAATCAAATGGACTTTCTCTTCATATTCCTCCGGCGTGTATTTCCTATTCATGTCTTTTAGCACCTTTTCACTGCCCGACTGCAACGAAAGATGGAAATGATCACAGAACCCCGGCACTTTTGAGACCGTCTCTAAGAATTCTTCTGTGATGATCCCCTGTTCAAGACTCCCTAGGCGGATACGCTCTGGTGAAAGCTCAGATACTTTTGTGATCAGCTCCCTCAGAGAGCTTCCTGTGTCTTTTCCATAACTCGATAGATGGATGCCTGTGAGCACCACCTCTTTAAAGCCTTCGGCGATGCGCGTGGCGACCATCCGGAGAATCTCTTCTTCCGGCATGCTCCTGGCACAGCCTCTTGCATAGGGAATAATGCAGTAACTACAGTAGGAGTCACATCCATCCTGCACTTTGATATAGGTCCGCGTGCGCGGATGCATCTGCGCCTGCGACTCCTGCTCAGGTGATGACAGAGAAAACGCTTCCAGAATTCTTCCCAATGCCTCTCCCTTGCTTTCAGAATCCAGACATAGATCGACCCCTTCGATCTTCTCCTCATGAAGTGTCACATAGCAGCCCAGGGCAGCTACGAACCCACCCTCCCTTTTCGCCGCCTCAATGCTGCGCCGACTCTTTGCATCCGATAGATGTGTGACAGAGCAGGTGTTGACGACGATCAGGTCCGCCTTTTCTTCAGGTAGCGCGGGGACAAACCCGGCCTGAAGAAGCCCTTCTCTTAGCTGCTGTGTTTCTTCTGCATTGACCTTACAGCCAAGCGTCACAAAGCGCACGGTCATACCACGCGCTCCAGCACTAGAGCGGACCATTCATTCATCGAGGTTTCCTCCAATAACTTGTAGTGTTCCTGATAAGCTTGCAAGACCTCTGCCACTCGCTCATTCAGGATACCCGAGAGGATGATTCTGCCCTCCACGGGGAGGACGCTGAGTGTCTGAGGAGCCATCTGAATCAAGATGGGCGGTAGAATGTTGGCGACAATCATGTCGGCTGGCTCCTCTACTCCCAGAAGCAGATCACCTTCTGTGAGACGGATCATGCCTCCAAAAGAATTCAGTGAGAGGTTTTCCTGCGCATTGGAAAATGTCTTCGGATCGTTTTCAATGGCGAGCACACTCCCGGCGCCTAGGACAGCCGCACAGAGCGAGAGAACTCCGCTTCCGCTTCCCACATCGATGACTCGGTCTCCTTGCTTTATCCACTTCTCAAGCGCTGCTGCCGAGAGGCGAGTCGTCTCATGACTACCGGTGCCAAACGCCATTCCCGGAAGGAGAGTCACGTTGCGCTTGTTGTCTGCAGGCGCAACCCAAGGGGGATGAATAAAGAGCGTCTCGCCGACAGCGATACCGGTAAACCCTTCCGCCCACTTCTTCATCCAGTCCACTTCTTCGGTCTCGACTTCTTTCCAGGAGACCATCAAATGGGTTAGGTCAGAAAGGACTGACTGAATGACCTCTACCGCGCCATAGAGCAGCGCGTGGGGTTCTCCAGCAGGTTTGATGGGTCTTTCTTCCTCATTCCAGTGGGGGTCATCATATATGGGGTCATTTGGATTGACGATTTCCACTCCATCGAGTGCATAGAGCGCGATCATTTCTTCAAACTCACTGATACTTTCGGGTCTCAGACGTACTTCTACTGATGTCATGCTTCCTCTTTTCTGACAAACATCATAAGCGATACCACCGAGTCGGTCAATGTGGGGACACAAAAACAAAACCCCCACATAGGGGGGTAAATGGCATTAATTGTTGCCGATGGCATCTTTTACTTTGTCAAAGAAGCTTTTGCTTTCTTTGGGAGTGACCATGTTCATCTCTTTTCCATAGTTCAGGAGCGCTTCCTTCTGCTTGTCATTTAGAGCTGTCGGTACATCAACGATGATCGTGACGTAATGATCGCCCTTCCCATAGGAGTTCACCCTGGGAATGCCGGCTCCCGCCAGACGGCGCACTTCTCCGGACTGTGTGCCGGCAGAAACCTTGAAGCGGATCTTTCCTTCCAGTGATGGAATCTCGATCTCATCGCCAAGAGCTGCCTGAATATAGTTGATGTGAACTTCCTGATGGATGTCACTGCCTTCTCTTCGGAAACGATTGTCCGCGGTAACACGGAAATGTAGGAGGACATCGCCCTTTGGGCCTCCCGCTTCCCCAACATCTCCTTCACCCGAGAGTGTCAAAATGTGACCGTTGTCGACGCCTGCTGGGATCTTGACATTGAGTTTCTTGCGCTTTCTCACCTTGCCTTTTCCCTTACAGGTATGACAGGGTGTCGTGGGAATTTCACCTGATCCTCGGCACGTGGGGCATTCCTGTACACTGATGGTCTCACCAAACAGTGAGCGCTGAGCATATCGGACTTCTCCTCTGCCGCCGCACTGTTCACAGGTCTTGGTCGTGGTGCCCGGCTCTGCGCCACTGCCGGAGCAAGTCGGACAATCTTCTAAGCGGTAGAATGTCACTTCTTTCTCTGCACCCTGCACCGCTTCCATAAAGCTCAGGCGCACTTCTACCTGAACATCACTGCCTCTGCGTACGCGGCTGAAGCCTCGAGAAGAGGAAGAGAACCCTCCCCCAAAGAAGCTACTGAAGACATCTCCGAAGTCCTCGAAACCGCCAAATCCTCCGGCAAAAGGTCCGCCGGCACCACCGGCAGCCTGTGCCGAAGGGTCGACGCCGGCATGACCGAACTGATCGTAGAGCTTGCGCTTCTGCGGATCCGTCAGAATCTCATAGGCTTCATTGATTTCTTTAAATTTTGCTTCGGCTTCTTTGTCTCCCTGATTTTTATCAGGGTGATACTTCATGGCCAGTTTTCGGTAGGCACTTTTGAGCGTCTTTTCATCCGCCCCTTTGTCCACTCCGAGAACTTCATAATAGTCGCGTTTACTCATTGCCTTTCCTTAAGAGGAAAGGCCCTTGCAGGGCCTATTCCTCGTCCACTACTTCATAGTCGGTGTCTTGGGGTTCTCCCTGAGGAGCTTCCTGAGCCTGCTGCTCCTGGGCTTTCTTTTCATAAACCTTCTGAGCCAGCGGCTGCATCGCATTGCTGAGCGCATCGACGCTCTCGCGAATCTCACTTAGTGTATCACCTTCAAGTGCCTTTTTCAATGACTCGATTTCTTTCTCGACAGAAGCTTTCTCGTCTTCTGTGATATCGTTTTCCAGATCCTTGAGGCTCTGTTCGGTGTCATAGATCAGGGAGTCGGCCTTGTTGCGCATTTCGGCCAGGTCTTTTCTCTCCTGGTCTTCTTTTGCGTACTGCTCAGCTTCCTTGACCTTCTTTTGAATCTCACTGTCGGTCATGTTGGCAGAAGCGGTGATATTGATACTTTGCTCCTTGCCTGTGCCCAGGTCCTTAGCGAACACATGGACAATACCGTTGGCGTCGATGTCAAAGGTGACTTCGATCTGCGGCACACCTCTTCTTGCCGGAGGAATTCCGTCGAGCTGGAAGCGTCCGAGAGTGATATTGTCTTTGGCCATGGTACGCTCACCCTGTAGGACATGAATATCCACAGCAGGCTGATTGTCGCTGGCTGTTGAGAAGATCTGACTCTTCTTCGTGGGGATGGTTGTATTTCTGTCGATGAGCTTCGTGAACACTTCTCCAAGAGTCTCGATTCCCAGTGACAGCGGAGTGACGTCGAGGAGCAGGACATCGTGGACATCGCCCGAGAGAACACCTGCTTGAATCGCAGCGCCGGCAGCAACAGCTTCATCGGGGTTTACACCCTTGTGTGGCTCTTTGTTGATAATAGCGCGCACGGCATCGACGACAGCCGGGATACGAGTGGATCCACCCACGAGTACGACGTCATCTATTTCGGTTGCTTTGAGTCCGGAGTCTTTGAGGGCGGACTTCATCGGCCCTTCCGTCTTCTTCACGAGATCTGCTGTCAGCTGATCAAATTTCGCCCTCGTCAGCTCATAGTCCATATGGACGGGTCCGTCCTCATTCATCGAGATGAAGGGCAGGTTGATGGTGGTCGAGTGTGTGGTCGAAAGCTCCATCTTCGCCTTCTCGCTAGCTTCCTTCAGGCGCTGCATAGCGGAGCGGTCTTTGCTTAGATCGATCGCATAATCACCCTTGAATCTCTCGACAAGCCAATCCATAACTTTTCTGTCAAAGTCGTCGCCGCCGAGGAGGTTGTTGCCGTTGGTGGCGAGCACTTCGAAAACGCCTTCACCGATCTCGAGGATCGAGACGTCAAACGTGCCGCCGCCAAGGTCAAAGACAAGAATCTTCTTGTTGATGTTTTCTTTGTCGAGTCCGTAGGCAAGAGATGCCGCTGTGGGCTCATTGATGATGCGCTTGACATCGAGTCCAGCAATGCGTCCGGCGTCTTTTGTCGCCTGGCGCTGTGCGTCCGTAAAGTACGCCGGGGTTGTGATGACAGCTTCTGTCACTTTTTCCCCGAGATAGCTCTCTGCATCCGCCTTCAGTTTGGCGAGAATCAATGCCGAGATTTCCTGTGGAGTGTATTCCTTCCCATCGATGGTCTTAGACCAATCTGTGCCCATGTGGCGCTTGATGCTGGCGATGGTGCGGTCGGGGTTGGTGATAGACTGACGCTTGGCAGTTTCACCTACGAGGCGCTCGCCTTTTTTTGTGAACGCAACGATGGAAGGTGTTGTGCGGTTTCCTTCTGCGTTCGGGATGATTTTTGCTTCTCCACCTTCGAGAACAGCCACCACTGAGTTGGTTGTTCCGAGGTCAATTCCTATCATTTTTGCCATTTTAGCCTCCTATTTTGATACCTTGACCATGGCTGGCCGGATAATCTTATCTTTCAATTTATAACCTGTCTGAAGTTCTTCGAGGACAATTCCCTCCGGTGTGCCCTCTATCTCTTCTGTGAGAACAGCGTGATGTAAGTGAGGATCGAACGTTTCCCCCTTCACGCACAGAGGCTCAAGGGATTCCTTTTTTACAAATTCATCCAGACTACGCTCGATCATCTCAATCCCTTCTGCAAATGCCTGGCCTCCTTCAATCTGCGCCATCATTTCCTTCGCTCGCTTGAAGTTGTCGAGCACCGGTAGAAGATTACAGAGCAGCTGTTCATTGGCAAAGCTCAAAAGAGCTTCCTTTTCCTTCTGTGTGCGATGTCGGTAGTTTTGGTACTCTGCCTGCAGCCGCAGGTTCTTCTCCCTGAGCGCCTCTACCTCCTCTGCGAGATCTATGACCTCTTCTTCCTCGACGGGCACTTCTTCGATCACGGCTTCATCGAGTTGTTCTTTCTTGTCCTTGTCTTTTCGAGCCAATCCTTCCTCCTATAGTTGTATGCCGGAAAAAATATCTGTAAGTGTATCCCGAAACATCTCTACTATGGCGCGAACGCGCGCATAATTCATACGGACACTTCCGATGACGGCAAGTCGTCCTTTTTG
>CALFKA010000262.1 GCA_937880545.1 uncultured Clostridia bacterium
GTGACTGGAGTTCAGACGTGTGCTCTTCCGATCTAGAACATGTCCTATGCGATGCATCAGGCGTACCATGATGAGATCGTGGCAGACTACGGCACGTTCAGAAACTGGGACAAAGCGCACAATGAATTTTTGAATATTGCAGTCAGTAGCGGGATTCCTTCGCTGATCGTTTACCTTGGCTTTTTATTCGCAGCTTTCAAGAAAGGATTTGCGCAGAGGTTTCACTCACCCCATCAGGCATTTCTTCTCGCCGCTCTCCTCGGCTACATCGTCCAGTCGATGTTTAATATACAGATGATCCTCGTCTACTATCTGTTCCTAGCTTACTTAGGACTTATCAGCCGGCAACCTCTCTCTCATACGATAAGAGAGAACCCTTAAGGGTATATAGAGCACAACTGAAAGAAAGGACTCACAATGGATAACGAAAAAATTATTGCAACTATTTCCGGAAAACCCTTCACTCAATTACAAGTAGAAGAATTCCTTGCTACTCTGCCCCCTGATTATGTAAGACAGCTTACACAGGCGGGAGAGGAGATCGTACTGGAAGAAGCCATCAATCAGGAACTCTTCCTTCTCGATGCAGAGAAGAACAAACTGGCAGAGACCGACTTATTCAAAGAAGAGCTGGAACACCTCCGTCGTCAGCTGCTTCGCGGCATGGCGGTACAGAACGCTCTTTCAGAGACCGTGCCTAGCGAAGAAGAAGTGCGCGCCTATTATGAGAATCACCCCGAGGAGTTTGTCGAGCCCGAACAGGTAGCGGCAAGCCACATACTGGTAGAGACAGAGGAGCTGGCCCGCTCCGTCAAAGCTCGTCTTGATGCGGGTGAATCGTTTAATGACTTGGCGCTGGAATTGTCCACTTGCCCCTCCAAAGAAGTGGGTGGAGCACTCGGCCTGTTTGAGCGTGGAAAAATGGTACCTGAATTTGAAGAAGTGGCATTTGAGTTAGAGCTTGGTGAAATCTCTGGACCTGTGAAGACACAGTTTGGCTACCACATTATTCAGGTAGACAATATTAAGCCGGAAGGCGTCCAGTCGTACGAGAAAGCTAAGCAGAAGATTGCGGGCGAACTCTATAATGAAAAGAAGCAGCAGGCGTATGATGAGTACACGAAGCGTCTGCGTCAGGAATATGAGGTCAACGTCGTCTGATGTCCATGGTCAGTCTCGAGGAAGTTAGGGAGCTTGTAAGCGAATGCATGGACGAACTGCCTGAGATCTTTTTTAAAGAACTCAACTTGGGCGTTGTTCTTTCAGAGCAAGCAAAGCCCCATCCGCTTCGCCGGGGCGATGACCTTTATATATTGGGAGAATATCACCGATCCCGTCTCGGCAGGCAGATTGTCATATACTATGGGTCCTTTGTGAGAATGTTTGCCCATCTGCCAAAAGAACAACTGAAAGTACAGCTTCGGCGTACCCTCCGCCACGAATTTCGCCATCACCTGGAATTTCTGGCGGGGGATTATTCCCTCGTCAGACAGGATCGGGAAGAACTGACACAATATCTGGAACGTTCAATAGGAGAATAATGAATGAAGATTGCCATTGTCGGAAGTGGTGCTGCAGCCGTCTCGGCTGCTGAAGCCGCTCTCAAACAGAACCCCGATGCGCAGGTGGCCCTTTTCAGTGAGGATCCGCACCTGCCATATTTTCGCCCCCGTCTCGCTGAAGTGTTAGCTAAGGAGGGTATGGATGAGAAAATCCTTCTTCATCCGCAGAAGTGGTACGATGAAAACGAGATTCACTTGCATCTCGGAACCAGTGTCACTTCCCTTGATCCTCAGAAGAAAGAACTAAGCCTTGAAAACGGAAACAAAGAGTCCTATGACAAACTCATCCTGGCGACGGGATCGAGAAGCTTTGTCCCTCCCATTCCCGGCGTGGAGCACAGAGGAGTTTACACTCTCTGGACACTTGATCAGGCAAGAGAGATCCGCTCAAGCCTAAAGCCAGGCGACCAGGTGGTCGTCATCGGCGGAGGTCTTCTCGGTTTAGAGGCTGCCTGGCAGCTTCACAGAGGGGGAGCAAGCGTCAGCGTCATTGAAAGTCTGGACCGGCTTCTTGCCAATCAGATGGATGAAGTGGGAAGCGCCCTCTTTAAGGCAAAAGTTGAGAGCCTGGGCATTCAGGTCTTTACCGGCTCAAACACCAAAGCGATCCTTGCAGAAGACGGAAACGTCTGCGGTGTGGAACTCTCGACAGGAGAGATCCTTCCGGCCACAGCAGTCCTTGTCTCTACAGGAGTAAGGGCGAGAACAGAGCTTGCCGAGGCGGTTGGAATCAAGATCGATAGAAGAATTCAGGTCAACAGCCGGATGGAGACGAGTCTGCCGGATATCTATGCCGCCGGGGACAATGTCGAGATGGAAGGCAAATGGTATGGCCTCTGGACGATATCTCTACAAGAGGGAGCGGTAGCAGGAAAAAATGCTGCCGGAGGGGATGCACAATACGAGATGCCCGTTCCTCCCTACATGCTTTCCACCATGGACACCAAAGTTATGAGTGCCGGAAACCTAAAAACGGAAGAAGGTCAAACGGTAGAGCTGAAGGAAGATAAAGAGAACTTTACGTACAGAAAGCTTGTATATAAAGACGACAAACTTCAGGGATTTTTGCTGATGGGGGATACCTCAGAAGGCTTAAATCTCAGAAAACAACTATGACAACCTACACTTAGAAATTAGGAGAAAACAATGAAAAAGCTGGTTACTACGTCTTTTGTCTATGCAATTATTTCACTACTTGCGGGAGCTTTTTACCGCGAGTTCACCAAGTTTATGGCACACACAACCGCCACTTCTTTGTCTGTGGTGCATACGCATCTCATGGTGCTTGGAAGTGTGTTCTTCCTGATCTTGGGGTTGTTTGCTGCCACCACGGATCTTCTGGAGAAAGCAAAAGCTGACAGAACGATCCGCCTGTATAATTTCTCCGTCATTGCCGTGACGGCCATGATGTTCTTGCGTGGAGTTGTACAGGTCGTGCTTCCCGATCCTTCAAAAGCTGTGGATGCTGCCATTTCAGGCGTTGCGGGAATCAGTCACGTGTTTCTATTTGTAATGGTTATCCTGCTCTTTAATGTCTTACGATCTGTCAAGCCTCTGGCCACACAGGAATAATAATCAGTAATAGAGGAGAAACTATGCGTTTTACGGAAGAGATGATTCTGGAAAAGGGACTCTGGGCGGGACTGCATGACCCGGCACTCCTGGAAGAAGAAGCGGATATTGTTGTCTTTGGCATTCCTTACGATGGCGCCGTATCCTTCCGGGAAGGGACAAAGGACGGCCCCCGTTCCATCCGCGATCTCAGCTATCATGTGACACCGACCAATGAAGAGTTCGAAGCCTTTACCGGTCTTCAGGTGAAGGACATGGGTGACTTCTATGGTGCCACACAGGAAGAACTTTTTGAGAAGGTGGAAGACAAGGTAGCAGAACTTGTGGAGAAGGGCGCCTTCTTCACCATGCTTGGCGGCGATCACTCGACGACCATCCCGGTTCTGCGGGGCATTAACAAAGCCCTAGGTGAGGAGTTCGGGATCATCCATGTGGACGCGCACTTCGATCTCTGTGATCGTCTTGATGGAAGCGAACTCTCCCATGCCTGCCCGGCAAGAAGAGGAACGGAGCTTGAACTGGTCGGGGGAAGTGACAACATCTATTTCTTAGCCATCCGTTCCGTGGAGACGGACGAACTGGAGTTTATGAAACAAAACCCCGTTCACGTCATCAGCGCCAAGAGGTTTAGCAGCCTCGGAACCCAGGCGGTGATCGATGCCGTGTGTGAGCACTTCGAGGGGAAGAAGCATATCTATCTGACCTTTGACATCGATGCACTGGATCCTGCGTATGCACCGGGTACCGGCACACCACAATTCGGAGGCATCAGTTCACGCGAAGCGCTCGATCTTGTCAGCGGACTCAGCCGTCGTCTTCCGCTTATCGGTTTTGACATCGTGGAAGTGGCTCCCAACCTAGACGAGTCTCTCCTCTCCTCCTTTGCTGCAAGAAAGCTCCTGATGGAGATCTGGGGAGAGCAGTACTTCAAGATGTATCCTGATAAACGGGAAAAGTAGTTCTAATTCACAAGCCTTTCTTTTGGCTTTGATCGATTATCTTAGACCAACACAGGTGTTATACCAGAAAGAAGTTTTTTCATGGATAAGGGAACGATTCTGGACGCTCTATATAATCATTATAAGGAATCAATTTTTGTCACAGATAGTGAAGGAAGAGTTGTTTTTGCCAACAAAGTAGCAGAAGAGCGCTTGCATTCAGATTTTGAATTTTTAATGGGAAAGTCTGTTAATGAGCTAATAAAAGCTGGAATATATTCGAAATCCACCGTGCTTGAAGCAATGAAAACAAAGCTTCCTGTTATTGGACCCATTAATGATGACAAAACTAAAATCACTTTTTCGCATAGTGTACCTGTTCTTGATGAAGACAACAATGTAACCATGGTTGTTACCAGTAATATGAGCATTGAGCATAATGAGGAATGGGAAAAAGTAATTAGTGCCACCCAAGATGAGAGAGATAAACTAAAAAGAGAATTAGATTTCCTCCGTTTACGCGATCAGAGAGTGTTAATATTTGAGAGCCAGATAATGAAAAGCATTTTAAAGACGATTGAAGCAATTGCTCCTACTGATTGTAACGTTGTTTTATCTGGTAAAAGTGGCACTGGTAAAGATATGATTGCCATGCTGATCCATGAGAAGTCAAGGAGATCGGTTAATGCGTACATTTGCATAAATTGTGCTGCCGTGCCTGAAAACTTGCTTGAAAGTGAGTTATTTGGTTATGAAGGAGGAGCATTTACCGGGGCACTAACAGAAGGGAAAATCGGGCTTTTTGAAGCGGTTTCGGGTGGGACTCTTTTTCTAGATGAGATTGGCGAAATGTCATTATCGCTCCAATCAAAATTACTAAGAGTTATGGAAAATCGTGAAGTTCGACGTATTGGCGGAGTTAAAAATATCCCTGTCAATGTAAGAATTATCTGTGCAACAAATGCTAATCTTAAGCAACTAGTAAAGGAAAAAAAATTCCGTGAAGACCTGTTCTATCGTCTAAATGTTTTTAATATTGAACTTCCTAGACTAAAGGATAGGAAAGACGACATTATTCCGATAGCGAATATGTTTCTCACTGAGTTGAATGGGAAATATAATCAAAATAAGAAATTCTCAGAACTTACTTTAAAAACAATGCTCGAATATAATTGGCCAGGCAATATTCGTGAACTCCGCAATGTAGTAGAGCGGATATATTTTATAAATCAAGAAGATGAAGTTATTTTTAGTCCAATGCTTGCAGCAGAGTATTCCCACTCGAATGAAAGAAATTGCAAAGGCATTAAAACATGTGATTTTAAGACTCTCAAGGAATACATGTCTTATACAGAGAATACTTTTATAAAAAAGGTTTTAGAAGAGTGCGGTGGATCAATTGGTAAGACCGCAAATCGATTAGGAATACATCGAAGTGTACTCTACAGAAAGCTAAATAAGAAGTAACTATAAGACAAAGACTAAACTTGGCATGTTGTGAGAAAGAGACATATAGTGTCTCAGACTTGCAACATGTTGTTTTATTGCAACAAACACTAGTCAAATAGATGTTCAAATTGCAGGATAATATGCTGCTAGTTCCATGGCATGCTAATTGCTATTTACAAGTACACTACAAGGTGAACTCAATACCTTACTATAAAATAATTACATTAAGTAAAAAGGAGAAAAATGAATACCATCAAAAATGTTTTAGTGTATGGCGCTGGTTTGATGGGGAAGAACATAGCATTTGTTGTTTCTTCTATTGAGGATTATGAAATAACAGTCTTTGATATCAACCCCGTTAAGCTTCATGATGAGTTACGAGAAAGTACAAAACAATTAGTTCGAGAAGGTGTTTTGACTCAAGAAGAAGTCAATAGGAGACTTGGAAGGATTTCTTTTGTACAAAAACTCATTCCGGACTTTTTGAAGAAAGTAGATTTAGTCATTGAGGCCGTATTTGAGAAACTAGAGTTAAAACGTGAAATTTTTGGGTTTTTAGAAAAACACTGCCGTACAGATTGTGTTTTCTGTACAAACACCTCTGCAATGAGTCCTACGGAAATCAGCAGTGAGTTAAATCACCGTAGTCGCTTTATTGGAACCCACTTCTGGAATCCTGCAGATCGGAAGAGCACACGTCTGAACTCCAGTCACATCACGA
>CALFKA010000263.1 GCA_937880545.1 uncultured Clostridia bacterium
AGTTCAGACGTGTGCTCTTCCGATCTATTCTATTCCAAATTCCGGTGTAGAGGCGTGCGAAGGATGCCCGATCATCTCTATAATCATGCCTCTGGAAGCGTAGTGGCTGGTTCCATATTTATAGATAATCTGTCCAAGAGGAAAACCGGGCACATTGTGATAAGCGAAGATCTCTTCGATATTGTTCTCATGGATAAAGCCGACGGCTTCGATGGCGCCGCCTCCTGTTTCCTCTGCATGCTGAAACAACAGAAAGATGTTTTTTCCTGTTTTTACGCCCTCAATTTCAAGCGCCAAACCACACATAGCCGCGGCATGTCCGTCATGGCCGCACTTGTGGCTGACTCCCGGAATGGTGGAGCAGTGAGGTATATCCAAGGATTCATGGATGGGCAATGCATCGATGTCCGCTCGAAACGCCAGATTTTCCGTGGCTCCTTCTTCTCGGTGGATTGCATAAAACCACACGTCATGCTCTACAATCTCCAAGCTGGTGTGTTCTTTTAAAAACTCTATGAGTCGGGCTTTTGTCCACTTCTCCTGATGTGACAACTCAGGATGTTGATGGAGCTCCCGTCGTAGCGCTTTTATCAGCTGATAATTTTCTTCTCTCATAAATTCCCTCCGCGGTGACTAAAAACTCATTCCTATAATATGATACCAACAAAAGGGGCAATTAATACAGACAGTTCACAAAAACTCCAGGATCAGCCGATAAACTGTTCCGGGCAGAAACTGTCTTCAAGCATTGATATTTTGATTGTAAATTTTCCAGTTTCCCTCTACCATAAGAATTGCACAGAATGATAGCTTGATTGTTCTGTCTGTCTCAATAGAAGGGAGAGCAAGCCCAAACAGTGGGTTTATGCGAGAAGCTGATGGACTATGGAATACTATCGGTCATTCCCATACTGGTGCTGATTGTCGGAGCTCTTCTAACGAAAAGAATCTCTGAGATGATGATTATAGCCTCTGTCATTGGGGCGGTTTTCGTATACAAAGGAGACTTCTTCACCGGCTATATTACTATGATGTATAGCGTGCTCTCGAACCCTACCTATCAGTTCATTCTGATCAACCTCATGTGTTTTGGTGCACTTTCTCTTCAGTTCCAGAAATCGGGAGCCCTCATCGGCTTTCGGAGTCTGATCCAAAAGCTTTCAAAGGGTCCGCTGACTCCCCTTCTGCTTGCCTGGATTCTCAACTTTCTCCTCTTCATGAACGGATATCTGAGTATCCTCGTAACATCCTTTGCAATACGAGACACCACCGATCAGCAAAGAATCCCCAGAGAACACCTTGCCTTTCAGGTCGGCTGTATGTGCCCTTCAGTAAGTACACTGGTCCCCATCACGAGCTGGACGGTCTTTACCGTAGGACTTCTCCGGGAACAGGGGTTGGGTTTTACAGACTATCTTCACTCCATCCCGCTGATGTTCTTCCCGATTCTGCTCGTCACTTTAAATTTCCTTCTTGCTCTTGGTCTCTTCCCCAAAGTAGGCGCCCTAAAAGAAGCCTGGCAGCGCACAAAAAGCGGAGGCGACGCCTATCTCGAAGAACCCGGTATGGCAAAGATCATGGAAGTGGAGCCCGTAAGCGAAGACAAAATGAGCTCTGCCTGGAACTTTGTCATTCCGATCGTCGTGCTCATTGCGGTCGTTCTCTTGTTTGACAACAGCCTGATTCATGGACTACTGGCAGGTATCGTCACACAGCTCATCCTCTATCTCCTTCAAAAGCTCATGACTCCGGAGGAGTTTGTCAACAACCTGTTCAAAGGGGCAGCAAGCATGAGTCGGATTGCCATCATCATCTTCTTTGCTTACCTTCTGAATGAGGCAAACAAAGCTATGGGGTTTACTGAGTTTCTGATCAGTTTAGCTGGTCCCTCTTTTCCACCCTTCCTTCTCCCGCTCATAGTTTTTGTAATTGTCGGGTTCACCGCCTTTGCTACCTCCGGCTATTGGGTTATCCAAGTGATTACGATCCCCATCTTTATCTCACTAGCGGCGTCTCTTCAGGTGGATTATCGCCTCATCATCGCCGCCACGATGTCCGGCGTGACTTTTGGGAGCATTTTCTGCTTCTACTCAGATGTCCTCTTTATGGTAGCCGCAGGCACAGGTGTTTCCAATATGAGGCAGATCAGCATCTCTGCTCCTTATATCTTAAGCATCACGGGGATGACTGCTGTAGCATATGTCATTGCGGGACTTTTATTCTAGAGATGCATCTACCTTTTTATGCGGAGACTAAAACCAACCTCTTTCTCAACGAATAACAACCCACTTCATTGATCATTACTTCTAAGTGTTACATAATCCTAACGTAAAAGGAGGCCTAACCGTTAAGCTAAACCACCTTGGTTATTATTCCTGACCAACACGATATAGTGAAGAACTAAGGATATAAGTCGTCTCCACGCGATACGGTAAATGGCTCAACCTGATAATGGAGCAGTTTTAATAATCTCAGGGTTTTTCAAAGCGCTAATTGCCCCCTGAATCAATGCCTCCATTTCATTTTCTCCAGGGTACACAATCACTGGAGCGATAAAAGAAATGCACGCTCGGAGTTTATCCATCATTATTTCAGAACCCGCAATTCCCCCGGTTACTAAAATAGCATCTACACTTCCTTTAAGTACAGTCGACATAGCTCCAACTTCTTTTCCAATCTGATAAATCATCGCATCCAGGACCAAGGAAATTTCCGCTTTTCGCTCTGTTTCTTTTAAAAGAGATTCCACATCCGTTGATCCAAAATAAGAGTAAAGTCCACC
>CALFKA010000264.1 GCA_937880545.1 uncultured Clostridia bacterium
CCGATCTCGGTATTGCCCTGGATGTGATGCAGGATGCCCCTCAGATAGTGCGCATACCCTGCCGCAAAATCTGAATGCAGTCTCTCAGCAAGAAGCGAAAACTCACTGATGAAGTACTGTAACAGTTCCAAATCGGACTGAAGAAACGACACATAACAACAGGATACTAAGCCGATAATGCGCCACTGGTCGTCGGAGCGCATCACCGGGTGGCTCAGAATCACCTCCATGTTTTCCCGACTTTTCGACAAGTCTCCTCTTCGATAGTAATAGATTCCGCGGATCATAAAGTAACTGAAATGCCACATCTCTTCTTGGATATTCTTGCGGTCGAGATATTTCGGGAATAACGCCGCTTGCTTCAGCTTATCTCTGCCGACAAAAGAAATGAAATGGCTGACACTCAGCAGCGTACGCGGGGAGCCTCCCTTTAATAGGATGGAGACGACCGGAAGAGCTTTGCTTGCTTCCTGAAGGACGGAAAATCCTCTATGTTGGTAAGCCACTACCATCAGCATGCCGAAGCTATTCATCAAAAAGAGATAATCTCCCCGTTTTCGAAACGCCAAGAGAGCCTGCATGAAGGCAGTTTGCGAACGAACTCTGTCAAGAGTAAGAACACGCATGCCCTCCATTAAAAGCAGGTAGGGATTCTGAGCGATCTGTTCTGCTGTGAAGAGAGAAAGCACCGGAAGAAAGCGTTCAGGAGTTCCTTTATTAAAGCAGTCGCGAGCAAATTGCGAACTAAGGGCAAATGCGTGCTGCGTGTCTCCCGATTTCAGAAAGAACTGAATAGCCTTAATCAGATCCCGGGAGAGATAATAATTTGCCACCCTTGCAAAAAAGGCACTCTGTTCTTTGACAGAATGTTTTCCCGCAAACATCCTTCTCAACTCATCACTCAAAAGAGAATGGAAATAGTAGCGTGTCTGCCCTTCTGAAACGGTTTGGAAACAAAGCTGATTAGAAGCCAGCCACTTTAGGAACTCTTCCGGTTCCTCCTGATCAAACAGTTCATTGAGTTCATCGATTGAGAAGTCGTCGAGCACTGCCAGTTCCATGAGCCGCGTCTTGCGCTCCTGATCGATGCCTAATAGATAGTCCAGAAAGAAAAGAGAAAACATGGAGTCAGCACTTGGAAGAAAGCTCGGACTTCCCCCTGCTACTATTTGATTTTCAATCGAGTGAGAAAGGATATAAATTCCGGCAACCCACCCCTGACTTCGCTGCATGATTAACTCATACTGCTCCTGGCTGAAGCGGAATCGATAGACCTCTTCAATAAGTTCACGCACTTCCTCAGGGCTGAATAGAAGATCCTTTGCTGTATATTGTTTACAGACATAATTCATGCACAGCTTTCCGCTCAGAATCTGTGGATCCGTTCGTGAAGTAATAATTAGATGAATACAGTCCGGCATATTCCTCACAAAATATGTCAGAATCATCTTAAAAGCCGGTACGTCAGAGACCCATTGGAAATCATCAAAGACCAGAAAACGGGGTCCTTTTGAATCACTGTAGAGATACGTCAGATCCTGGCATATCTGTGCATTTAAGATTGAGTATTCTTCCTCAAGGTTCTGCAGACTTCGCAGAAGCCGCTTTTGATCCTCCAAAATCTGCTCTTCCCCCGCAAAGAGCACTTCAATAAGATGCTGATAGAAAATATCCAAAAAAGCATCTTCCTGTTCCAATCGATACCACCAGATACGATCGCGGCAGTCTTTTAATGATAGAAGGACCGCTGTGGTTTTTCCAAAACCCGCAGGAGCAAGCAAAATGGAAATCCTGTTTTCAGCGATCGATAAATCACGAATACGCTCACAATGCAGAGTTTTCGGTGGGATCGAAGGCAATTGCATCTTTGTCTTTTGCAATGGTCGCTCCATTATCCTTCTCCTCGATCCTAGAAAACGAGAAATGATTTACTCTGTCTCAAGCTGATTACAAATAATTCGCCTATACAGTCCTTCACTGACGGATATCGAGGAGTTTTTCCATGTGATTGGCCTCCGTCTCCGTCGCCATTCTCATAAGCATTTTATCGTTGTTCTTGCTGCTTTAACTATAGAAAAAAATCTAGTATTCGTGAATACCCGGAAGAGTACATCCGTACAAAAAACACTTTTTTCTGTGCAGAGATATTCTCC
>CALFKA010000265.1 GCA_937880545.1 uncultured Clostridia bacterium
ATTGCACGTATTAAAAAGAATCCCTTTCATGAAGGGGTGATATTGGGAGGGCTTGAGTGGAGTGCCCAGCCCGAAGAATTGCTCCTTCTGGCAAAGGCGGCGCTGAGAGCCAATCTAAAAGTCATGATATACACCGGTCTGTCGATCGAACAGTTTCTTCACGTCGTCCCCCAGATCCGGTCGCTTCTGGGAGATGTCTATATCAAATATGGTGCTTTTCATGACGACGAGCCGGGATACCTTACCCGTTATGGGATCCGGCTTGCCAGTCGAAATCAAAAGATTATGAAATATAGAGCCTCACAGGACCCTCCCTGGCTCACCCGCTCTGCCGCAGAAGCCGTTCACACAGGGAGATAGTTTATCTTTACCAGATAAGAAGCCACGACAACAGACCCGTACAATACTGTAAGTGCTCAGCTATTTGGCACGTTTTCTTCCCGTGGATGCCACAAAAAAGCAGGGACTCGACAGATCGTCCATTCCCTGCTTGTTTTGACTTCTATTTATTCCTGCTTATTTCATGCCTCTGGCAACCATCTCCTCTACGGCGAAGGTAGCGACATCATCAGCGTACTGGCCCGGGCCGAACCCTGCATCATAGCCCAGCTCTTTTGCCAGTTCGTGACTGATTCTGGGTCCACCGGCGACAAGGATGACTTTATCTCGAAGACCCTCCGCCTCCATCAGTTCCACCAGCTCTCCCAGGTTCTGGATGTGCACGTCTTTTTGCGTGACGGTCTGAGAGACGAGTAGAATGTCGGCCTTGAGTTCTACCGCTTTTGCGATGAATTCTTCATTGGTGACTTGGCTGCCCAGGTTATAGGCATCGATCATCTCATAGCGCTCAAGTCCGAAGTGACCGGCGTAGCCCTTCATGTTCATGATGGCATCAATGCCGACTGTATGAGCGTCCGTGCCGGTGCTTGCACCGATGACGACGAGTTTTCTTCCGAAGTGCTCCCGGATATATTCATCTGTCTCACCCATCGTCATGGTCTCGATCTCCACAGCATCAACCTGAATGTCTTCATAGTTGACGGTGTGGGTGAGTTTTCCATAGACGACGAAGAAGGTAAACTCTTCATCGAGGGTCTTGCGCTCGGCGACGAGTGGCTCCACAAGTCCCATCTGCCTGGCAAGAATACGGGCAGCTTCTCCGGCTTTCTCGTCATTTCTTACCGGAAGCGTAAAGCTCAGCTGAACTTTCCCGTCATTCATGGTGTCGCCATAGGGGCGCAGGGCTTTAAGATCTAACGTCGTATCAAATTTCTTTTCTTCCATGCTGTAACTCACTGGACACCTCCTGTGGGATGAAGAAGCGCGATGAAGGGATTAAAGTAATCCTTCTGCTTTTCGTAGACACCGGCGAGTCCCTTACCTCCATCCTGGGGGCGTTTGATATTTGCAAAGGTCCCCAGCTCGAGAGAGCGGAACAGTCCCTGCCCGTGCATCTCCTCAAGAAGAGCCGTGGCTTTGTCCAGAGTGTATGCGGCGCGTTCCTGAATGATGCCGCCCTTTTTGAATTCGATCTCATCGCCGAGGTCTGCCATCGCCGTAAAGATATACTCGGCATTTTCAATGGCAAGCGCACGGTCACTCATAAAGGGTGTGTGGATGGCTTCAGTCATCATGCCCAGGAGACAGAGTTTCTGTTTAGTGATGACAGTGACAGCGTTAAAGAGGGCGTCCTGAATATGTCCTTTAAAGATATTTCCCGTCATGAACTTCGTCGGAGGCATGTATTTGAGAGGCTCTCGCGGGAAAATTTCACGAGCCATCTGCGCCTGCGCCAGTTCATAGACAAAGGAGTTCTTCGTCTGCGGATCGATCTCATAGGCGTGACCCAGTCCGATCTGCTCCTCAGGAAGTCCCGCCGTCAGCGCAAACTGCTCATTAATGAACTGACTGGCGAGCACCGTATGCGCTTCTTCAAAAGCGTCGGCGGTGGTGAGATAGTTATCTTCTCCGGTGTTGATGATGACGCCGGCAAAGCCGTTGATCATACGAGAGAAGTACTGGTCAACAATGGTTCGCTTCATATTGATGTCACGGAAGAGGATGCCGTAGAGAGCGTCATTTAGCATGACATCCAGGCGCTCGATAGCACCCATGGCGGCGATCTCGGGCATACACAGTCCGCTGCAGTAGTTGCACAGGCGGATATAGCGGCCGAGTTCTTCTCCGACTTCATCGAGGGCTTTTCTCATGAGACGGAAGTTCTCTTGTGTGGCCATGGTTCCGCCAAACCCTTCGGTAGTGGGACCATAGGGCACGTAGTCGAGGAGGCTCTGCCCCGTCGTGCGGATGACAGCGATGATGTCCGCCCCTTGTTTGGCGGCAGCTTTTGCCTGCACGATGTCTTCGTAGATATTTCCGGTGGCGACGATGACGTAGAGATAAGGGGTCGTCTTATCACCGAAACGGGCAAGATAGTCCTCTCGGTCCTGGCGGTTCTTTCGGATGCGCTCCACCATAGAAGTGGCGAGTTTTTCGATGGTCTCTTTAATGACAAAGTCATCTGCCTGAGGGAGTTTGACGAGATCAAGTTCTCCACTGCTGACCGATTCTGCAATTTCCTGCGGACTCTTTCCGGTCTGGATGATGGCGTTACCGATGAAATGCGCCACGCCAATTCCCACGGCGTTTTGTTCTTTTAAGTGATCGACGACGACATTGGGCAGCGGGACTTCGAGGTCATTGACGCCATCGATACCCAGTAATCGGCAGATGGTGCGCTCCACCGCAACGGTGGTGTGCATATCTACAAAGCGCTGTGTATCATCGGCAATCCCCCGCGCCAGATCTCTGGCTCGCTGCACTTTTTGCGGGTCCAAATGTAATTTGCTCAAGCTTTCCTCCCTTAAAGTAGCTCTTTAATCTCTTCAATCAGTGTGGCGTCGAGCCCCAGGAGCTCGCTGATGCGAAGAGCGTCTCTGGGAACGTCTTCTCCCGCTTCCACCTCCTCGAGGCAGAAGTTCATACTTTTGCGGATGCGACTCAGTGAAGCTTCCCGATCGACTTCGATCTGCGAAGCCAACGCATCAAAATCTACATCCTTGAGTCCCCGGACTTGGTAGTGTAGCATCCCCTCTTCCACCAGGCTCTCAAAATGCGTTGAGACCATGAGGAGATGATCCGTGCCTATGTAGCGTCGGACGATACCCAGCAAGATTGCCCGCCCCTCCCGGGGGTTGGTCCCCCTGAGCGGTTCATCGAGCAGGATCATGCCACGCTGACGCTGTGATTTCTTCAGGACGTCGGAGAGTTTGATGATCTCGGCACCAAAGCTCGAGAGCCCGGCACTGATATCTTCAAAGTCATCTCCCAGGTAAAAGAAAAAGTCAAATAATGATACGGTAGCTGCGCGGGCAAAGGGAAACATCCCCATATGCACGAGCATAGCGTTTAACAGAATTGTCTTCAGAGAGACACTCTTTCCACCCATATTGGCACCGGTGACAATCGAAGTTCCTGTCGGAACACGGATCGATATCCGCTGAAAATCTTCTCCTTTTTTTGCGAGAATACTGCTGAGAAGCGGATTGATAGCTTCGCTCAACTCGATGCCTCCGGACTCGGCAATCTCCGGCATGCATCCTCCGTACTCTCTGGCGAGCACCGCCTTAGCGATACGGTGATCGAGTCGGGCAAGGGCGTCCATGTTTCCGAGGATCGTATCGGCATGTCTCTGCACAATGGCAGAGAGTTCCATGCGAATTTCGCGCTCTTCCTTATCCTGCGCGATGAGAAGTGAGCTTCGCTCTCGAAGGAGTTCTTCCTTCTTCTGCTCATCCTTCTCTTTAGAGATCCTCGCTTCGAGTTCTCTCTGGTGTTTTCTGAGAAGTGTCAGTCGCTTCGAGTAGGCGTCATAGATGTAGAAAGTCATCCTGCCGGTCGCTTCAGGATCGAGGCGTTCTCTGAGTTCATCGAGTCCCCGGAGTTCGCACGCAAGAGTTGTGTGCATCAGAGGATACTTGGCCATGAGCTCTTCGATCACGTCGATGAAGATCTTCAGTTCAAAGAACTCCAGGTCCTCAAGAATCCCTCCTTTTTTCGCCCGTTCGATGGAGCGGCGAATATCTTTAACCCGGCAGAATTCATATTGTAGGTAGTGAATGGAAGAAGGATGTTCTTTGAGCGCTTGGAGATACGCTTCCACGGCTCGCAGTTCTTCGAGAAGTTCCTCTCTGTGCTGCGGGCGGTAGAATCGTTTCGCGGCTTTTCGCTGACTTCCATAAGGGGTCATCGTATTCAACTGTTCGAAGACAAATTCGCCCCCGATGTCTCTCCATTCCTTCTGAGAGATATCCATCACATCCTCCCGACATCATAGACAGGTATAGGTATCATTTTTTTCATTTCACGCTGAAAAACGTCCGCTTCAAAGTCCGCTCCTCTTGGAGAGAAGGGATTGAGGCAGACAGCTCGCAGCTCAATCGGCTGGAGAACCTCCAGAACAACACCCTGGCGCTTCAGAAGATCGATATAGCCTGCGGAGATAAAGAGTCGGGTCGCATCTTCTATGACGACCTGAACCCCTTTTAGTGACACTTTCTGTAAAAGACTTTTAAAGAAACTCTCCGTGACGACCCCGCGAAGCAGAAGCGCCTCACTTTTTTCTGTGAGTTTGTTCGCAATCTCCGAGGCCATGGTAAAGGCAAGGTCTCCCTCCACCTCGAGGAGTTCTCCCTCTTCACAGATGGCGGCCTTTGCCTGTGTCTCAGAAAAGACTTTGGAGAACATTTTTGGCGCTGCGGGCAGTTGAAACTGTTCCACCATTGCCGCTGTCTTTTTCAACACGACTCTCATGGAAGGGTCAAGACTCGCCCCCGCACATAGAACAGCTCCTTCTGTCAGGAAGTGGCCGGCGGTGGACTTTCTCGATATCGCTCCATCGACGATGTAGAAACAACCGGGATCAATGGCAAGGAAGGCTTCTTTGATACTTCTGACACCCTCCACACTCGAGGGGCCTGCGATCTCTACAAAGCCATCGCTGATCGCTCGGAAGAGGACGACTTCTCCGAGTGGCGTGCGTACATCTGTCGATGCGAGAATCTCCTTCGTGAGATGACAACGCGACAAAAAAGAAGAGGCGGTGGCGACAAGCGTGCCGCTCTCAACATAAATCTTTGGTTTTTTCGTAGAAGTGACGACGTCTTTTTCTTCTCCGTCTCTTCCGATAGAAGTGATAGCCAGAGGGCGGGGAAGATCCCCGCCCTGTCTGGCTTCCTCAAGAATTCGGTTGAGGACGGTCGTTTTTCCGGCGTTTTTTTCCATGCCGATAATAGCGAGTGAGTGTAGACCTCTCAGTTCGTCACTCAGCATGTCTTTTCTTGCGTGCAAGGTCCTTGGGCTCCAGTGCCATCTGTCTTCCTTCGAGAAGGCCTGCCACACCCTCCATCTCCATCTCCTTCTTGCCGGTGCAATAGTCGCAGTGGCAATCAGGGACGTAGTTTTCAGGTTCGGTGTAGGTGGTGATGACACCTTCGTAGTTGCGAAGGACTACGCGGTTATGCGACTGGCTGATGACGTATTGAGGCATGACCGGGGTCTTGCCGCCGCCACCCGGAGCATCCACGACAAAGGTGGGGATGCAGTAGCCGGAGGTATGTCCGCGGAGACCTTCGATGATCTCGATGCCCTTCGACACACTTGTGCGGAAGTGCTCCAGGCCGAAGCTCAGGTCACACTGGTAGATGTAGTAAGGTTTGACGCGGATGGCCGCAAGCTGCTGAACGAGTTCACGCTGTGTGTAGACACAGTCATTGACGCCGCGCAGAAGGACGCTCTGGTTTCCAAGAGGAATACCGGCGTTGGCCATGCGCTCGCAGGCTTCCTTGCTCTCTTTTGTGATCTCTCTCGGGTGATTGAAGTGGGTGTTGAGATAGATCGGATGGTACTTCTTCAGCATGTCGCAGAGTTCCTGAGTAATGCGCTGAGGCATGACGACAGGAGTTCTCGAACCGATGCGGATGATCTCCACATGTTCGATGTCGCGCAGGCGGCTGATGATGTCTTCTAAGCGGTCGTCGCTCATCAGGAGCGCGTCGCCGCCTGAGAGAAGGACGTCGCGTACCGTAGGGGTATTGCGGATATATTCGATGCAGTCATCAATCTGCTTCTTGCCTACCGCTGCGTCGTGCTGGCCGGCGAAGCGGCGGCGCGTGCAGTGACGGCAGTACATGGAGCACTGGTCGGTGATGAGGAAGAGGACACGGTCGGGATATCTATGTGTCAGTCCCGGAACGGGTGAGTCTTCGTCTTCACTGAGCGGATCGAGGAGGTCAGCTGAGGACTGGAACACTTCGAGCTCCAGCGGAACAGCTTGGCGTCTCACAGGATCATGCGGATTATCCGGATCAATCAGAGATAAGTAGTAAGGGGTGATCGCCATACGCAGTGTTTCAAGTGTTTTCTTGACACCTTCTTCTTCCTCTTCGGTCAGGGGAAGATACTTCTTCAGATCATCGAGCTTTTCAATGCGGTTTCTAACCTGCCACTGCCAGCTCGACCATTCTTCATCTGTGGCGTTAGGAAATAGTTCTCTTCTTCGTTTCTCATAATCGGTATTCATATTGCCTCCCTTATCTTGATGAGTGTTATTGATAGCTCTTCTCAAAGAGCTCGCGGAGGATGGGGGATTCACGCAGAACTTCAAGTGTGATCTCTGCATGGCCTTTGGTGTAGCCATTGCCGATGATCATGTCGACGTCTTTGCCGACACCTTCAGCGCCAAGGGCAGCTTTTGTGAAGCTGGTGGCCATGCTGAAGAAGTACACGGTTCCGCCGTCTCTTACGGGGAGAATGGTGCTCATCTCAGTGTTGGGGATGTTGACGACATTGATGGCGAGATCGTATTCGTTTCCGTTGTTTGCGGCAAGGGCTTTTTCAAGCACTTCCATCGGGTTGTTGGCGTCAGCGACGATGACTTCGTGGCAGAATCCGGTATCTCGAACTTTCTGAGCGGTCACTTCACGCGAGGCCATGCCGACGACGCGGCCGGTGGGGCCAACGCGTTTGCGGGCTTCATAGGCACACATGATACCACTCTTTCCGGAAGCGCCGAGAATCAAAACGGACATGCCGGGGCGAGCGAGCTTGGCGGCCTGGGCAGGAGCGCCGGCAACGTCAAGAGCTGCCATGGCAAGGGTTTCCGCCATGTCATCAGGAAGTTTGGCATAGATGCCGCTTTCAAAGATGATGGCTTTTCCTTTGACTTCTACTTTGTCAATGTCCTGATGGACTTTGTTGATCTCTTCGAGTTTAAGGGGAGTAAGGGAGAGGCTGACGAGGGTGGCTACTTTGTCGCCCACCTTGATGTCGCCGGGGAAGTCAGGGCCTAGTTCAGCAACGGTGCCGATCAGGATGCCGCCGGAACCGGTGACAGGGTTTTGCATCTTACCGCGCTCATTGACGATGCCCATGATCATTTCTTTGATCTTTTCTTCGTCTCCTTCACATGCAGTGACAATCTGATGGAAGCTGGCAGAGTCTATGTTGAGAGCTGTAACATCGATCAGCATCTCGTTATTGTAGATCTCCGGGGTGTTGTCAATTTTCTGGGCTGCCTGGGGCAGGGTTCCTTTGGGCTCAAGGACGCGGTGTGTTCCGTATTTGTTGCCTGTCTTCATTTTCTTGCCTCCAAAGATAGAATTTCTCTTGCCTCATCCGGTGTGGCGATTTCTCTGCCGAGTTCTTTTGCGATACGAACGACTTTTTCAACGAGTTCGCCATTGCTCTTAGCAAGGACGCCTCTTTCCAAGTAGATATTGTCTTCAAATCCGACACGGACGTGGCCACCGGCAGCGATGGTCATCGCAGCGATCGGGAACTGGTTTCGTCCCATGCCTGCGGCAGTCCACGTGCTGCCTTCGGGAATGCTTCCAACCATAAAGGCGAGGTCTCTGAGGGTGGCAGCCATCTGTACGCCGAGCACAAAGTCAAAGTGCATAGGCGCTTTTATAAAGCCCTGCTTATGAAAGCGAATGGCGTAGTCGACCATGCCTTTATCAAAAACTTCGATTTCAGGTTTGATCCCTCGTTCGATCATGATCTTTCCAAAGTTTTTGATGGTGTTTTCGGAGTTGACAAAGATCTCGTCTCCACCAAAGTTACATGTTCCACAGTCCAGAGTGGCCATCTCTGTTCCTTCGATCTCTGTAGGCTGCAGGCGCTCTAGATCGGTCATTCCAACGGCGCCACCTGTGGAGGGCTGAATGATGACATCAGGGCATTTTTCGCGAATGGCATCAATGCATGCCCGGAACCGTTCCTTATCCTGAGTGGGTGTTCCATCGTCTTGACGGACATGAAGATGAATAATGGCGGCACCAGCTTTGTATGCTGATTCTGCCTCTCTTGCAATCTCTTCGACTGTGTAGGGGACGGCAGGGTTATGTTCCTTGGTCACTTCGGCTCCGCTGATCGCGGCAGTAATGATCAGTTTTTCCATTTCATCTCCTTTGTTTGTCTGCAGGAACGACACACGTTCCGGTGGCGCGGCATACGACGATAGGCTCTTCTAGTTTGTCAGCGGCAGAATCACAGATGTCGGGGCGGGGCACAATAACTTTTCTCGCTTCAAACTCCATCTTGCGAGATGACTTTCCCTCTGAGGTGATGCGGCCAACAGCTTCAATAAATTCTCCGGCATAGACAGGGGCGGTGAACTGCACCATGTCGTAGGCTACAAACAATCCTTCATCTCCATCTCGAAGGATCAGAAGTTCTGTCGCCACGTCCCCAAAGAGTTGGAGCATCTTTGCTCCGTCCACCAGGTTTCCTCCGTAGTGTGCATCAGCTGAGCTCATGCGCAGTCGGATCATCGCTTCCATCACATTTCCTCCCTTGTTTTTTGAGACTTTCAAACAAAAAAAGCCCCATTATGTTCAGAAACATAAATAGCGCTCCATGGATCCCATGACAGTGGAAGACCTTAGGGCCTTTCACCAAGGCAACTGCAAAGACGATACAGACACCTTTCGGCGTCCAGCCCTTTGCCCTTCCCAGGATCGTCTTCTCCTATCAGGTCGGGGTACCCTCTGAACGCGCCTCTATCTATTTATTCTATTGACAATATTATACCTAACAACGTCGTAGTCGGCAAGAAAAGCAAGATACAGTGATATTATATTTTTTACATATTTCATTGATGTATCACCATAAATTTTTTCCCATACGTTACATTCGAAAATTCCCCCATTTATAACTCGGTTTCCTTATCAAAAAGTAGTGGGTACGCTAGAACAAATCACATGAGCAAAGATGATATACTTATCATTGACGCCACAAAAGGAGAGAGAGTAAATGCTTGAATACTTTGTGACAGACATCCTGAAGATAGAAGATATTCAGTCACGACAAACAATCACTTCATGTTTACACATCAAATCTTTTTCGAAGAACGATATTCTATTGCAAGAGGGGAGGCCTATAGCGGATATCCTATTCCTTTTGGACGGGATCATCAGGGGATATTATTATGATGAATCCGGTAAAGAGTATACAGATTGCATTGCTGATAAACCTTTTATTCCCCTGCTTTCGATCAATGGACTAGAAGAAAAGTCTTCACTAAGTTTTCAAGCCATAACAGATGGACAAGTATTCACCATATCCCATACACTCTCTAAGAAACTACTGAGAGACATTCCAGAAGTCAGGCGGTTTTACCTCCAATGTCTGGATGACTCGCTTAAACTCCACAGTAATATCAAGCGTATGTTATATAGCAATACCACAAAGGAGCGCTATCTATGGTTCCTCAAGACGTACCCAAATCTTATTGACACCATGAAGCATCGCCATATCGCTTCTTTTCTTGGTATGACGCCCGTTAGTTTAAGTCGCATCAGAAGTCAAATAAAGAAGCAGCAAAGCAAATGATGAGTCATGATTTTTATATCACTATCTAAACGAACCCTAGAAAAGAATCGAGCTGTATGTTCCCACCATATCTCTGAAACATACAGCCCAGTAACCAGCTTATAGACGAAGTTGCATCGCCACTTCAAAGACTCAGCTCTGCCACAATAGATCCGGCCTATTTCTGTTTATAAGACGATATAGATGTGATTTATCTACTGTCACTTCAGGTCACTTATAGATAACGACATCCTTCAGGCGATATCGACTATTTGGGTGCATGGTGAAGCCGGCTACTTTTTCCCCTACCGCGACACTATCGTAACCACAGTAAGCAAATATAGCAGGAGCCTCTTCTAGTAGAATACTTTGAATCTCTAAATAGATCTTTTCTCGCTTCGATGGATCTTCTTCATGTCGACCTTGATCCAATAATTCGTCTACTCTTTGATTATTATAAAAAGGCGGGTATAAGCGTCCTTCAAATTCTTGCCCATAGAACGCTGGATACAAGGTACTATCAGGGTCACCGTTTGACTGCGCTGGCAAGAGGAAAATATCAACCTCTTCTATTGGCATGACATTATCTTTTATTTCCTGAATATGGAGTTCAATGCCGATTTCTGCCAAACGATATTTTAGTTCATCAGCGTACTGTGGCGAGTGTATATCGACATTGAACCCATAATTGAGAGTCAATCCATCAGCACCAGCATCTTTTAACAGTTGCTTAGCTTTTTCAAGATCATATTCATAACCCTTTATATTCTTATCAGCATACAAAACGTTGGGGCTTACTGCTCCGCCAGCTTTTATAAAACTTGTACCAAACGGCTCTTCCATGCAATAGTTGATGGCTTGACGGATCTTTTGATTATCTAGCGGTGGTTTGGTGGTGTTTAACGCATATATTTTTGAATATATCGATGTCTCATACAGTAAATCGAATTTGCCATCAGTAAGAAAATCCGAACTATACCTTGTTGCATCATATACTAAATGAAGGTCACCCTTTTCCACTCTTTCTTTCCGACGATCAAGCTCATCCCCATAATTTGACATCTCAAAAATAATGTTTTTCGTCTTTGCCGGTTCACCCCAGTAATCATCAAATCGCTCCAACATCACTTTGCCATTGTTATTATCAAGCAACTCCATATCTATAAACTTGTAAGCCCCTGTACCAATGGGGGTCACCTCGTCGAAACTACCTGTGCCTAATCCTTCCGTTGCTGCGATCATCTCTTCACTTAAAATGGAATACTTATAATGAGCCAGATAGGACAAAGAAGGAAGATAAGGCTGATGAAATCCGACTTGCACGGAATATTCTCCTGTTTTTACTAGTTTCTCTGAATCCAGAATACCCTGTACTTGTTGCCAACCGTCATTCTCGATAATCCAGTTAAAACTAGCCATGACGTCATCTGCGTTGAATTCGCTTCCATCATGAAACACAACCCCTTCACGCAGCGTGAATTGAACCGTATAATCATCAACAGGCTCCCAAGCAGTTGCCAGCATTGGCTGAAGCTCCATCGACTCATCTTGGTACACCAATGTCTCAAAGATTTGACTAGGCACTGGTGCAGTAGATGGCGATCCAAATATTTCGTAAGGATGAATTTGTGTATAGGCAAATACCACCAGGGTCGCATCTTCATCCACTTCGCCTTCTATTTCCACTTCTGCAATCTGTGATTCTTCTTCCTGCCGTATCGTTTGTGATTCGCTCTGCTCCACTTGATTACCCGGGTTTTCCTCGGTAGTGGCTCCCTGAGGAGGTGTGCCCGTTGCACAACCATTGACTAATACAAGAATGATAAGAACAATCATGATGACATAGACTAGCCCCTGCATGCGTTTCATAGTTTCTCCTTTTAAAACGTGCGCTCCAGCAATCTGTTTCAAGCAAATACTTTCTTAAGTGTAATATAGGTCACCTACTATTTCATTAACACTTGTTAATACCAACCCCTTTGAAAACGCTCGCCTATTCAATGATTGAGTCAGTAATGACAGTTTGATTCACATGATTTCCTCTGAAAACTACAAAAAGGGCATCACATAAAATGAAGACAGGAAAGTAGTCATTGATAGACGCCACTCTCCTCAATAGATCTAACATTGAAGTGATACCTTTCTAATATGCTTTGCAATAGAATCAAAAAAGGCATCCGAATGAACGGATGCCTTCGCGTATATGCGGTTATTCTAGTATTCGTAGAAACCTTTTCTCGTCTTTCTTCCGAGCTGTCCGCCACGGACCATCTTGCGAAGAAGCGGATGTGCGCGGTATTTACTGTCACCAAACTCTGTATAGAGAACATCCATGATGCTCAGGCAGACATCGTTTCCGATAAGATCTGCAAGCGCTAAGGGTCCAATCGGATGATTGGCGCCCAGCTTCATCGCTTCATCGATATCTTCGGCTTTTGCCACGCCATCAGCGAGGATGCCAACCGCTTCATTGATCATCGGGATCAGGATGCGATTGACGACAAAGCCCGGAGCTTCTTCCACGAGCACAGGGGTCTTACCAAGTTCTTTGGCAAGATTTGTCACAAACTCTTCGGTCTCTTTCGCGGTACCGACGCCGTTGATGACTTCGACAAGTTTCATCACGGGGACAGGATTGAAGAAGTGCATGCCGATCACTTTGTCGGGGCGATTGGTGGCCGCTGCAATCTCGGTGATCGAGAGTGAAGAGGTGTTGGTGGCGATGATGACATCTTCACGCAGCATTTCATCAAGACGCTTGAAGAGAGTTTTTTTCGACTCAATCTCCTCTGCAGCCGCTTCAATGATCAGGTCGACATCTTTGAGCTCTTCCAGAACCGTTGTCCCACTCACCAGAGCCATGACCTTGTCTTTGTCTTCTTGTGTCATACGCTCTCGATCAACTGCCCTTGAAAGCTGCTTATCGATAGTGGCAATGCCTCCGTCGACCGACGTCTGGCGGCGGGCGTTGAGAACGACTTCGTGTCCCTGCTGGGCAAGGATCTGAGCAATACCGGCTCCCATGGTGCCGGAACCAATGACTCCTACTTTCATTCTTTCCTCCTAGTATGATTGAATTGTGCAGGTCTCTTCTCTACAAAGGCGCCCATGCCTTCTTTTTGTTCGGGCGAAAGGAAGCATTCACCAAAGATCTTTGCTTCCAGTGCGAGGGCGTCTTCGATCTCCAGCTGCAGGCCGTCATTGATTGCTTTCTTACTGAGGGCAACGGCGTTCCAGCTGTTCTTTACAATGGCACCGGCCAGTTCTTTGGCCGCATCCATCAGCTCCTCCGGAGCTACCACACGGCTGACAAGACCAAGTTCTTTGGCTTCTTGTGCCCCGATGATTTTTCCGGTATAGATTAATTCTTTTGCTGCTGCCGGACCAATCAGGCGCGGCAGACGCTGGGTACCGGCAAAGCCGGGAGTGATGCCCAGTCCGACTTCGGGTTGACCGAATTTCGCCCTCTCCGAGGCAAGGCGGATATCACAGGCCATGGCAAGTTCGTTGCCTCCGCCCAGTGCAAATCCGTTGACGGCTGCAATGACAGGAATCGGAAGCGTTTCGATTTTACGGAAGATTCTGCTTCCGTTGGCTCCCCACTCTTCACCTTCTTTGGCATCGAGCGGTAGCATCTCTTTGATGTCTGCGCCGGCTACAAAGGCTTTTCCCTCTCCCGTGAGAATGAGTGCGCCAATGCTCTCATCTTTTAAGACATCGTCAATGCACGCATCCAGCTCCTTTAAAACCTGGCTATTGAGTGCATTAAGTGTATCCGGAGAGTTAATTGTAAGGATCCCGATAGGACCTTCTTTCTCCCACTTGATCAGCGTGTACAAATTGCAACTCCTTTCCCGATTGATCCCGGAAACATTTCGCGACAGACGTTTACCTCTTTTTGTTACCCACTTGTCTCTCGCACTATGACTAATTTATCACAAAGCCCAATAAAACACAATCATAACAGCTATTTTAAATGAAAAGTGTCTCCAAGCTGCCATCGACAGACTTCCCGAAACGTACGACTGCCTATACTGGCTTTCCCGGAGCTTTTACGGGAAGAAATGAACGATTCCATGCTTCCCGTCTGTGACATTTGCATCCATTGTGGCAATCCCACGGGAAAAGGGCTTGGTGGAAATGGCAATGATGATCCGCATCTCTTTTAGTAGGACCCTGCGGACTTTCTCTCATTGCCAGTATTCCCGACTATTTTCCATTGTCCATATTCTCTCTCAAAAAAAGCCTGCCGAAGCAGACTCCTAAAATGATGACGTTCCAAATTTTCCCTGATGAAAATCTTCATTGGCCTGCATCAGTTCTTCTCTTGTATTCATGACAAACGGCCCACCCGCTACAATGGGCTCTTTGAGATCCTCCCCGCTAAAGACCATGTACTGTGTCTCTTCACTCATGGCTTTCGTCTCCACGACGCCGGGGACATTGTCGAATAGGACGAAGTCATACTCATTGACTTTTTGTCCGTTGACTTCAAGATCTCCTTGAATGACCAGTAGTCCCAAATTAAAGTCCTTGGGTTCTTCCAGGATCAATAGTGCTCCTTCTTTTAATACTGCCCGATAGATATGGATCGGAGAGAAGGTACGAGCCGGACCTTTCACTCCTTTAAACTCCCCGGCCACGACGTGCACAGCACCCTTTTTCTCCTCCAGACGGTAGATGCCCATATCGGAGGCTTCGAGTGCCTGGTAGCCAGGCTCGGTCATTTTGTCTTTTGAAGGCAGATTGACCCAGAGCTGGATCACATGAAAGACGCCACCTTTTTTGCTGAACTCTTTCTCATGATACTCCTTGTGCAGTATGCCCCCTCCGGCAGTCATCCACTGCACATCGCCGGGATAGATGATGCCGTGGTTTCCCTTGTTGTCGTGGTGCTCTACCGCACCCTCAAAGGCGAAGGTGACCGTTTCAAATCCTCTATGAGGATGGGGGCCGATCCCTCTAGGCGAGCGAGCGGGTGGAAATTCCTCGGGCATATTGTAGTCTAACAGGATAAAGGGGCTGAATCTCTCAAAGAGTCTCGCCCCTCTAGGGAAGTAGTTGCAGACGTGAAAGCCGTTTCCGACCCAGTGGCGTCGGGGGCTGGCAAAGACCCTCTCTATGGTGCGCCGTTTCATTCTTTTTTCTTCTCCACTCTGCCCAACTTCTTTAGCAGGGCAATCAATATTTCTTTTTCCTCATCGCTTAATATTTTGAAGTGTTCGTCAAGATCTTTGAGGTGAAGAGGAAAGATCTCCTCGATCTTCTCTCTTCCCTTTTTTGTGATCGACACCATGCGAACTCTACGGTCTTCAGGAAGCAGAGCGCACTCAACCATACCCAGTTTTTCCAGGTTTCTGACGACCAACGTCACATTGCCTCCGGTGGCCAGCAGACTCTCCAGAATTTCCTTAATACTGAGAGAACCCTTATGATAGAGTGCCTCCAGCACTGCAAACTGCATAAGGCTGAGTCCCCCCTCACGGAAGATTCTTGCACTTCTTCTGTGAACAAGGGAGGTGTTACGGCTGAGGCCGATGAGGGTTCGTAAGTTGAGCTTATCTTTGTCTGAATATTTCATGGTATCTCCGCCTTTTATGTTATCACTAGCTAGTATCATTTACAAGGGAAAAAGAAAGAGTCCTCATGGGACTCTGCGATTACTCGGTTCGTTTGTCTCCAAAGAAGAAGAGCGCAACCGTACCGGGACCCGTATGAGAGCCGATCACTGTGCCGATGCTGTTGATGACGACCTTGCCATCCAGGTGAGGAAAGGCTTCTTCTACAATAGCAGCCACTGCTTGAGCATCTTCTAAACAGTTGGAGTGCGAAATAAAGCACTTGTCGTGATAGTTCTCGCCTCCTTCTGCGTGATCTATCATTTTCTGTGCAATCTCACGGATCACCTTCTTTTTGCCACGCACTTTCGTGCGGGGAATCAGCTTGCCTTGATGATCGACGTTCATTAGAGGACAGATATTCAGAAGTGTCCCCAAGGCGGCAGAGCTTGCCGAAATACGCCCTCCACGGCGGAAGTGCTTCAGGTCAGTTGAGAAGAACCAGTGATGGATACGGAGTTTGTTCTCCTCGATCCATGTATGAAGTTCATCAATACTGAATCCCTGTTCCTTCTTTCTTGCCGCAGCATCAACTAGAAGCCCAAAGCCGGAAGAAGCAGCCAGTGAGTCCACGACAAAGATCTTTTTATCGGGATACTTCTCCCGCGCCTCCTCAGCAGCCAAAACAGCTGAATTATAGGAACCGCTGATACCGGAAGAAAGGGTGAGGTGGATCAGCCCATCGGCATCTTGCAGGATCTTCTCAAAGTGATCAAGATATTCCTGAACGTTTACCTGGGATGTTGTGGGCATGGCGCCCTGATCGATCATCTCATAGAACTCTTTAAAAGAAACTGTCTTACCCAGGTCATCAGGATAGACTTTTCCATCAATGGTGTAATGGAAAAAAACAACAGGCACACCCAATTCTTCAAAGTGCTCTGCCGATAGATCGGCTGTCGAGGAAGAACTCAGCACATAATTTTTCATAAAAACCTCCAGTATGAAGCCACATTAGGTACGATTATACCCTGTTTCGTACCATCTGTTTCAAAAAAAATGAAACGTTCATTTTCCATTATAGCCCGAAATAAACATTTGTGTTATTTATATGATACGATAACCGCGATATGAGGGTTGAAATGGTTCTTTCTTTTCCGCATCTGGCTTTTGTCTTTCTACTATACAGTTTTCTCGGGTGGCTGGCTGAGTCACTCCTGACTTCAGTGTTCACACGAAAGCCTGTCAGTCGTGGGATTCTACTTGGACCCTGGATGCCTTCCTATGGCATAGGAGCTGTGGTGATCCTTTTTGGAGCCGGTTTCTTTTCCTCTCGACCTGTCATCGTATTTTTACAGTCTGCTCTGATCGGCTCCTTTATCAGCTTTCTCTTCCAGTGGGTTCTGGTGAAATTTTTTGACACAAAACTCATTGACATTTCCTGGGCAAAAGTCTCTCAGAGAAAATTTACTCTTCTCCACGGAGTACTTCAGGGGCTCTTTGGAATCATTCTCATCTATGCACTCCACCCCGCTTTGACCCGCTGGTTCTCCGACATCTTTGCTCCGTATTCCAGACTATTGACAGGACTGCTCCTGGCAGCTTTGGGCACGGATTTTCTGCAATCGCTCTCCAGCATCACGTCCATGTACTTCTCCCTGCAGGAGGTTCGCGGACTGATGCAGGAGATCGAAACTCTCGGTTTTGAGTGGTACGATCCCTCCGCTCGCAAGCAAAGTCTGGACACACTGCGTCGCCTCTGTAGTAGCGAAACAAACCCTTCTGATTTGGCTCTTGAAAAAGCCATTTTGGACCGTCTGCATCATCTGCAGCTTCAGTTTCTCGGTGCGCAGCGGCTGATCCGTATATATCCGAGAATTCTTCCGGAAGGATTCAAAGAAGAAGCGGAGATCCTACGACAAGAGAGCGACTTCCGAAGAGACTCTTTTAAAAAGCGGTTACTGCATCCCTACCGCAGGCTATGGGCTGATTCGAAAGAAGCCTGGGCCTCCCTCAGTGTTTCAAAGCTTTTCTGGCTATTTACAGTAAGCTCTGTCTTTGGGTACGTGGTAGAAAAACTCTTTGCGTTTGTCGTCTATGGTTCACTGGAAAGCCGGCAGGGTGTCCTTTACGGACCGTTTTGCCAAGTGTATGGAATTGGCGCCATTATCCTGACCCTTACGATCCTTCCGTTTTCAAAGGACAAAAATAGTATGGTGTTTCTCTTTGGGGGGATCATCGGCGGGCTCTCCGAGGCGCTGATGAGTTGGGGGCAGGAGATAATCTTCGGTTCTGTCTCCTGGCACTATGATGCTGCTTCCTTCGGGATCCTCGGTGGCAGAACAAGCCTGACCTATATGCTTTTCTGGGGTGTCCTGAGTGTCTTGTACATCCGCCTGATCTATCCCTGGATCAATAACCTTATCGATCACCTGCATCTGAAATCCAATCGTTTTTTGACGATTCCACTTGCGTTGTTTCTCGCCGTCAACTTATCCCTCAGTTCTCTGGCCGTCATCCGTTGGAGCGAGCGTCAGCATCATAAAGCACCTTCTTCTTCCGTCGGCATCTGGCTCGATAAGCAGTATCCGGATACTCTGATGCAAGAGATCTACCCCAATATGCACTTCCTTTGAAAGTGAGAAGTTTCTTTCATTGAGTAGTATTGAATATCCATTGTCATTTAGGCTACAATAACAGTGCAGCGCAATCTTTCCCGCTTACACTCTTTCACGGAACAAGTGAAAAACAGATTTCCAGAAGACCCTTTGGGCTGCCGGAAGCGAGCTGGAGTACCTATGAATTTTAAAAAAATGCCTCCTGTCATTGAAAGCAGTTTGCGGACAAAAATCATACATATGCCCTCTGTCATCTCAGAGGCGAGCGGCATTGTCGTAAGAGGCCGCATCATCCGCTCCATCCTGTTTTCTACGGATCTGGCGATCATCAGAAATCACAATGCCGATGCGATCATCGCCGTCTATCCGTTTACACCAGAACTCAGTATCATAAAAGCGCTTCTGGATGTGTGCACCGTCCCTGTCTTTGCCGGCGTCGGCGGAGGCGTTACCTCCGGAAGGCGCTCCGTGGAGGTGGCTCTTCAGGCAGAGCTCCTTGGCGCTATGGGCGTTGTTCTCAACCAACCCGCTCCGCCGGAGCTTTTCACCAGCCTTCGCGAAGTCCTCGACATCCCCGTCATTGCGACGATCGCCACGCTGCGCGACGACTACTACTCTAAGGTAAAAGCGGGAGCCCGAATCCTCAATGTCTCCGGCAGTCAGGATACACCATACATGGTCCGTGAGATCCGAAAAGTTCTGGGTGATGACTTTCCCATCATCGCCACGGGCGGACCTACTGAGGAGACGATCCTTGAGACCATCGAAGCCGGCGCCAATACGATTACTTATACGCCCCCTTCCACCTCATATTTCCTTCGCGAGATCATGGAGATCTACCGAAGAACATAAAAAAGAATTGACTAAGGGACGAGCTTCTGCCAATCCGGCAGAGGCTTTTGTTTTACAACCCTTTCATCGAGAAACAGGTTTACCAGTCACCAAAACTCTTCGAGCACTCAACCTGTCAATTAAAAGAGATGCATGCTACGGGTAGTTCCCGAAGACATACATCTCTTGCTTTTCAGGCTAGGTAATGATTACTCCAAGTGCATCGGAGAGAGAAGAATCGTTAACAAGGCACTGCCCCCTCCCTCTTTGTAATTGTACTCGATGTAGATCATATCCTCGTAGAGATAACCATCAAACGCTTCCGCTTCCTCCGGTGTGATGGTGTGATCATAGATCCACGCATCTCCCTCACCGATGTCTGCTTTGAACGTTTCATACGTTTCAATCTGGACATACATCGATAGGAGCGGGTTTTCAGTGTCGGCCGGGTCATAGATCTCAAAAAACGGGCGTCCGGAGGATTTCTCAACAGCTAGATAAGCGATGACTTGATGCTCCTCGGGATAAGGGAAGTCCCCTTCTATATCCGTGTTCTCTATGACACCTTCCCACCATGAGCCTGCGACAAACGCCGCCTCTGCCCCTTCAGGCACTTCTACATCTACGTAGGCAGGGACTTCCGGGGGTTCTTCCACAGGAACTTCCGTCTCCTCGGGGGGAGTTTCTACTTCCTGGACTTCCGGCTCTCTAGGTGTCTCAGCTGGTGTTTCTTCTTCCGGAACTTCAGGTTCTGTCGGTGTTTCCGATAGTGTTTCTGGCTCCGGGACTTCAGGTTCTGTCGGTGTCTCGGGTGGAGGTTCTTTATCGACAGCAGGGGGTGAGATGGGCGCTTGGGATATGGAGGGTATTTCTGTGCCCTCTTTATAGAAAATCACATTGACACCGACATTCTTTTCGTCTTTCAGGACGATCTTATTTCCCTCAAGCATTCCGGAAGCTTTGCTTTCGCCCCACTTGATCGTGAAGTAGCCATCTTTTAGTGTCCAGATGGCCTCTTTTTTCAGACCATTGAGCACCACTTCACCTCTACCACCTCCGAAGAGTTCGATGTCAAAACCACCGGGATACATCGTGTTGATTGGCTCTTCTTCTCCCCAGGACGATACACTGTGACCTTTCCACATTCCGGCGTTGGGACTCTCTTTGTTAGAGCCTCCCGTGATGGCACATGCACTCAGAAGCAGGCTCATCAAAAGCAGCACAACCGCAATTCTTCTCATCTTCACCTCCAATCCAAACATTATCATGAAGATACCTTGAAACGATCATCATTCTCAGGGGTATGATCAGGCAACCGAGAAAGATTTCGTCTTCTCAGTGGCCTCACAATCTCTCTTAGAAATTGGGTTCTACCCAGGGGCTGCCTTCTTTGAGGAGGTAGAAAGTGACATCGGCGATGTATTCTTCTCCGTCATCGACTTCGTGGTATGGGTAATTCATGACAAATACATTGTCTTTAATCTCAACCGTCAGAGGTGCTGTATCAGCATCCGTCAGGTAAACCTTATAAATCCAGGCATTTTCTTCCCCGATAAATGGCACCATGGTTTTGTCAAACATCGTGGTCCACATAGATACGACATTGGAGTCGGGGTTCTGATCTTCTTCCGTATAAATTTCAAAGAAGATGTCTCCGTCAGAGTCGGGTCCGAGGTATGCCCAAATGGGAACTTCCGCTTCAAAGGGGAAGTTTTCACTGGCATTGGTGTGATAGGCGTAGCCGTAGTAATTGCCCATTACATCTTCATCAGCAAATACCGGTCCTTCACTGGGAGTGGCTTCTTCATCATCAGCTTTTGGTTCCTCTTCCACATCCCCTTCTTGTGGATCGACCGGCTCCTCCGGAGGAGTTTCAGTCGCAATCGGAGGGGCTGTGCCCGGCTCTCCGGCTGTCTCCACCGGCGTCGTTCCTTCTTTATAGAATGTGATTTTCATCCCCGCGCCGAGCATGTCGTCAATATAGATCATATTGTCGACGAGCCTTCCTGTCATAACAAGTTCATCAATTTCCATAGAAAGGTTTTCGCCTTCCAATGTGTAAGTACCACTTGCTTTTTCGCCTTCGGCATTCAGTTTGACTTTTCCTCCGGAAGCCAATTCCAGAGTAAATTTGTCTTCTCCTCCAAAAATGTCTTCTGCCGTCATGCTCAGCCCAAGCATCTCTGCAGAATGCGCAAGATACTTGCCCT
>CALFKA010000266.1 GCA_937880545.1 uncultured Clostridia bacterium
GAACTCAGGTGGTCACTTCCAAAGTTCTCTTTTACCACTTCCATGGACTTGAGTGAAAAGCTAAAGAGCATGGGAATGGAAAGAGCCTTCAGCGACAAAGCACAGTTCTCAGGGATCTCTGAGATCTCCACTCTGGTATCGAGCGTAATCCAAAAGACCTTTATCGATGTCAATGAAGAGGGTGTGGAAGCCACTGCTGCCACTATTATTGATGTAGCCCCAACCAGCGCACCTCCTCAGGATCCGATTGACTTTGTCCTCGATCGACCCTTCCTATACACTCTGGAAAGTGACGAGGGCGTCATCCTGTTCATTGGGGTTGTCAATAATCCTTCGTTGAAATAAGTTGGTTAGACGTTCCGGCTTTGCTATAATGGGTTCATGAAAAGCCTGGAGGCAACATGAAAAAAATCTTGATCGTCCTATTTGCCCTGCTCCTCGTAGGTTGCAATCTCGTTGAAACCGTCTCACCAAAAGCTACTGCCACAACGCTGATGGATTCTCTGAAGTCTATGGATTTTGAGACGGCCAAGTCAGTGGCAGATGAAGAACTAAAGACAAAGATCGACGAACTGAAAGCTATGGCGGACAGAGATCCCGCTTCCGGGGCAATGATCAAAAAAATACTGGGTATGTTTGACTATGAAATTCTCTCAGAGGACATGACGGATGACAGTGCTACGGTGACATTGAAAATCCGTGGTCTTTCTAAAGAAGCCCTGCAGCAGATCAGTGACGATGTACTGCAGGCCGGCTTCTCCGTTACCGATCCTTCCAACACGGAAGAAATCTCCCGCGCTGTCCAGAGTGCTATTGAAGCGATTGATCTTCAAAAACTGGAGAGATGGGACCGGGAGATAAAACTGAACCTTACAAAAGATGGCAATGAGTGGTTCTTTTCCCAAGATACACTCAAGCGTTTGACAGACACACTTCTTCCATAGAAAAAGCTGCTTTTATGAGCAGCTTCTTTTTTTATTCCGATACCACTGTTTCTTCCGGCACTCTCACTGCCTCATAGACTGTTTTATTATCCTGTGTCGGCACAAAGATCAGAGAAAAAATCGTTACCAAAACGAGAGACCCAAGGATGACGACAACCGTTCGATAGCTAAGCATTTCTCCCAGCCAGCCCGCCAAGAACTGAAACAGAATAATCGATAGCGAGAAATAGGTTTCCGTCAGGGCATTGACCCTGGCTCTCATCTCTCTGGGCAGATAACTCTGTACGGCGGCTTCTCGTATCGTGGCAGAGGACACCCCTAAAATACCGCAGACAAATCTTCCTACAAGCATGAGCGGGTAGGGCAGAAACAGCATGCTCATGTCAATTGACTCATAGACAGTGTAGACAAACTTCGTAAAACCATATCTTTTCTTCGGAGGAACTTCTATTCGGTATTGGAGGACGCCTCCGATCGCCCTTCCCAGCGTCTCTGCCGAGCGCAGGAAACCAAAGAGTGTCACCCCGAGGGCGGCGGTCGTCTGGAAGTATGCCTGATACATGAGCCAGTTCCCCATGGAGACCCCATTGGAAACACCCAGGTACGTGTAGATGTTGCGCAGTCCCTTCTCATCTTTAACAAAGACAAAGCCGCTTTTCAGTTCGTGAAGATAGGACGTCAGCGTCAAAGTGCCGTTTGCCTTTGGCATATCTCCCGAGATATAGATTTTAAAACCGGCGGATAAGAGGAGCATGATACCCATGAAGACAAAGATCCGATCGATCGGCACTGTCTGATAAAGAAAAGCAGCGACCGGCGCCATCACGATCATCACTGTCGGGTAGATGGTCGAGCTGACGGCATACCCTTTTTGCTCAAGGCCGGGTGTGATGAGGTCCGGATACCATGCGCTGAACGCCAAGCGGTAGATAAGACTCAACAGTCCCAAAACCAGCATCATAACCATATAAACAGAAAAGGAGAACTCTCTCCTGGCGACGGTAAAACCGGCAATGAGGAAAAGAATGGCCATCAGAATATCGATGGAGACCACGATAGGTTTTTTCTTCGCTCGATCGATTAATGGAGCGATCAGAACCGATAACAGGATATCCGGGACAAATCCTGCAATAAACAAAAGAGCAGACAAAAAAGTCGAGCCGGTCTCGTCAAAGACGAGAAGGCTCACCGGAAGGCTGATAGCCTCTCCCCCAATAGCCGAGACGATGGTCCCGGCTGTAATGAGCGAAAAATCTTTTGTCCAGAGTCGCTTCATACTTCCTCCGCTCTGTTCATTTTCAATGAGTTTCTTTTATTTGTCAATCACTCTATTAAGGTCTCATGACCTCTCATTTCAACTGCAAAACCCATGCAATATCCGGACTTTATGAGACGATCCCAGATGTCAAACAACCCCCGTTTCCATACAGGGGTTGTCCGATACAACTTTTTAGAGAGTTACTGTCTCGAATTATTACCAGACGGCAATGGTGCCATCTGTACGAGGTTCAGTTGCACCGACGAGGGAACCATTATTGTTGCGCCAGATGATCTGTCCTCGCCCAAAGTCGGTTTGATTAAACATGGGAATGACTTCATGACCCATAGCCGCCAGTTCTGCGGCGATATAGTCAGGCACGCTGTATTCCAGCTGTACCTTCTTCTCTCCCACCCACTGAAAACGAGGCGCATCTAAGGCGTCCTGAGGATTCATGCCGTAATCCACTGTGTTCACCACGACCTGCACATGCCCCTGAGGTTGCATGAAACCACCCATTACGCCAAAAGGCCCGACGGCTTTTCCATCTCTTGTCAAAAAGCCGGGGATAATCGTGTGGTATGGTCGCTTGCCGGGTTCTAGGCAGTTATCATGATCGGGCTCAAGCGAGAAGTTGGCCCCCCTGTCCTGAAGACTGATTCCTGTTCCGGGCACAACCAGACCGGAGCCGAAGCGGTTGTAGTTGCTCTGAATCAGGGAGACCATGTTTCCTTCTCCATCGGCCGTGCACAGATAGACCGTACCTCCGCTACGCGGGTCACCTGACTCGGGAAGAATCGCGCTCTTTCCGATAAGGCGCATACGTTCTTCTGCATAGACGTCCGAGAGAAGATCATCTACTGTGACCGTCATCTTCTGCGGATCAGTAATATATCTCTGCCCGTCGACGAAGGCTAATTTGATGGCTTCGATCATCTTGTGATAGGTGTCGGATGTTTCTCTTGCGGAAAGCTCCATTTTCTTCAGGATGTTGAGAGCCATCAGCGCGACGATGCCGTGACCATTGGGTGGAATCTCGTGGACGTCATAGCCTTTGTAGTTGACGGAGATCGGCTCCACCCACTCCGGCGCAAAAGCTTCCAGGTCCTTTGCTCGGAGATAGCCTCCGATGCTGACCATGAAGTCATCGATTTTCTGTGCAAGATTGCCGCGGTAGAAACTCTCTGCTCCCGTCTCTGCGATCTCCCGCAGAGTCCTGGCATGATCCGGCAGGCGGACAAGTTCTCCTGGCCCCGGACAGATACCATCTTTTGTAAAAGTGTCAAAGATGTGGCGAAAAGGACCATCCGTCAGTCCATCGTCCATATAAAAGCCCATGGCTTCGTTCCACAAAAAAGCATTCTTTGTCGTGACAGCAAATCCGTTCTCCGCCAAATCGATCGCCGGCGCCAGATTTTCACTGAACGTTTTCCTGCCGAAGCGGCGAACCATTTCTTTCCATCCACCGGGAGCACCAGGCACCGTCACCGGAACGGCACCATAAAATGGCATGACCTTGTAGCCTTGACGCAGCACCTCTTCGCGCGTAAGAAGCATGGGAGCTCGCCCGCTGGCATTGAGTCCATGGAGCTTCCCACCTGACCATATCAGGGCAAAGTTGTCGGAACCGATGCCGTTTGAGGAAGGCTCAACGACGGTCAGCGCAGCAGCTGTAGCAACTGCGGCATCGATGGCATTGCCGCCCTGCTTTAGCACATCCAGTCCAGCTTGTGCAGCAACAGGGGTAGAGGTAGCCACCATGCCTCGGTAGCCATAGACGACAAAACGGCGTGAAGGATAGTGATAGCGGTATGAATTGAAATTCTCTTTCACATTTCTTCCTTTCAGTACCTACAGCAATGTGGCGGCAATACCGGCGACAACGATAGACAAAGAAGTGACAGAGACAAAGTTCGAAATGATATACGCCGGCATCAGACGGTTGAGAACCACTTTTTTCTCATCTTCTGTCTCTGTCGAGGCATTGGCTACTTCGTTGACAACCAGGTAGTTTGCAGGGAAGCCTAAGAGCTGAATGACAGAGATACCGAAGGCAAGATTGCGGTGACCGACGATCTTCCACGTCGGCAGTATATAGGTAAAGACGAATAGACCAATCATGACAGCGGCGAAGATTGCCACAGTCTGTACTGCCAGAGTGATAAGATCACTGATCTGAATATTTGCCAGCGAAGGAATGAGGCTTGAAAAGACAACAGCATTGATAAATCCAGAGGCCAGAGCGCGGTCAAGAATATTGTTGGGGACAAGTCCTGTATGAGCGGCGAGGATGCCAAGCAACAGGGACCAGATGGAGTAGTTGATCTGGGGAACCAGCGTTCCCAGAGATGTAGCGAGCCAGGCTCCGACACCAGTAATAGCAATACAGACAAAGGGGGTGTAGAACTTCTGATGTCTTCTCCAGAAACGATCTTTCTGCACTTCTTCTTCGCTCTGTGTCGCTTTGAGAAATTCCGGTCGGAGCTCTCCTTTTTCCAGATCGGAGTGGTACTCCTTCAGGATTTCTTTGGCTTCCCGCAGACCAAAGGCGGAAGCAAAGGGTGTTCCGACAAATTTCTGAACAGCAAAGACAATCGTGCCGAGCGATGCTGCCAGGGCAAAGCCTTTTTCCATGGCTGCTTTTGTCATGATCTGTGTGGCCACGATGCCTCCGTTGATGATGGGTGCAGAGACGATGGCATTCTCACGGCCGATAAAGAAGCTGACGAGGAATACCATAGTAACGGCAACGACCATGGAGATCAAAGCCATGACGACGGTTCTCCACTCTTTTTTCAGTTGGTCGATCTCGATCATGGTTCCCATGTGGAAGACAATATAAGTAGCGGAGAAAGATCCGATCTGTGTCAATCCGGCCTGACTGATAATGTCGGGCGGGAAGATCTTCAGCAGGAAGCCGAGTAAAAAGAGCATCAGTGCGATGAAGACAGAGGACAACCTGGCTTTGGTGACAACGCTTAAGATGTCACCGATAGCAAATAGTAAAAATGAAACCATCAGCCAAAAAAACATTTTCTTCTCCTTTTGTGTTTATTTACGGAAGTTTGAAGCCATAGTGCTCGAGGAGTTCTAAGGGGAATTCCATACGGGCGGTTTTGAGAGGATCCACGATCTGACTGATTCTCAGCTCCCCCTTTACGGAGAGCAGCATCCCCGCTTCTTCCGGTCCGAGGCTCGTGTGGGCAAGCATCAACTCCATCATCTGATGCGCCGCATGCAGCGCCGCATCGTCGAGAAGTTCTGAAGAAGCAATCGTCATGATATCAGATCCTTCCACGAGCAATGGGAGAGGAAGATCGATTCCCTTGACGACATCGACCAGTACGCGGACACGTCCCGAGATTTCGATCCCGCAGAACAGCACTTCCCCATCGGCCATCAGGGCGTGCAGATCTCCCATCGCAAGAAGAGCGCCATCGACATGTACCGGCAAATAGAGCACGGAGCCCGCTATGATCCGCTTCGTGTCCATATTGCCTCCGTGCATATCAGGAGTCCCCGTAGAGATATCTGTGCCTAGTGGCGGAGCCGTTCCAATGACACCGATCATCGGTCGAGTGTCAAATATGAGTGTGTCCGAAAACTGTGCTTTGCCGTCTTTGACTGGGATGATTCGGGTCTGTTCTTCTTTCAAAAACTTGCCGAGTGCTCCCTCTCCCGGTAGAGACGTCATCACTCCCTGATCAGCGACTTCAATATCAAGGATGCTGACTTTCAGCGTGTCACCTGCCTTCGCTTCTTTTACAAAAAGCGGCCCTGTCGCAGGATTGATGTGGTTCCAGTCAATGTCCGTCAGAAGATCCGTGGGCTTGGTGATCTGATCCTGAAAACAGTCCGCTGTCTCAAAAACCACTTCACTCCCACTGGGGACCTCAAGAACCGGCACATTTGCCGCTGACATAGCGTAGATAACCTGGTTGGACTTTATGGTATACATTTCCCAGCTCCTCCTGTGTTTTTGCCTCCGGGGATATTGGCGGAGGCTGTACCCATAAAAATTGACACACTTGCCTCAGTACAGAGACAGGTAGACAGGGTCGCTTTATTAATTAATCTTAATCAAGTTAATGCTGTTCGTCCAATACAAATATTGCATGACGTATTCATATCATGCATATTATTTCGTTGACGACACATATCTTCCTCGTTTGACAAGTGATATAATCAAAAATAAGTGATCACTCCACCCAAAAAAACGAGGTCTATTATGGAACTCCTTCAACTGCGCAGATTTGTCGCAGTAGCTGAACAGAGAAACATATCAAAAGCCGCCCGAGAACTCTCCATCTCCCAGCCGGCTCTCAGCCGGTCAGTCCACGCATTAGAAGAGGAAGTGGGTACTGCCCTGTTTCTGCGCACGGCACAGGGACTGAATCTTACAAAAGCCGGATCGGTCCTTCTTCGCCAGGCGCGAGAGATGTTGGCCATTGAAACGCGCGCACTTCAAGAGATCATCTCCGTGGCCAATGAAGAATATACGATTCAGATTATTGTCCGCTGTATCGAGAAGTTTCTGATGGATGTGCTTAACACCTATCTAAGTCTTCATCCGCACATCAGTTTTAGTATTCTCCAAAATGATGATATCGCGCTCCAAAAGCAGCAATATGATCTCATCATCGCAGGACCCCTCTCGGACGAAACCGGATTTACTCGCCACAAACTCCTGACAGAGCGCATCCTATGCGCACTCCCCCAGGAACATGTCTTTGCTACACAGGAGCAACTGACACTTGAGCAATTTAAGTCTTTCTCCTTGATTCAGTTTGGAGGTCGTCGTCAGATCCAATGGTTCATGAAGTACCAGATGCTTGAGCGAGGTATCGATCTCACTCCAAAGATCATCTGCGACGATGTCAGAACGGGTTGCAATCTGGTCGCCTCCGGGCTCGGTGTTCTGTTGATCCCGGAATACGCCATCGACATCCAAGTCACACCAAAGATCTGCTTACTCCCCGTGGAAGGGCTCGAGATCAGCCGAGATGCTTTTTTATACCGCAGAGCGAGTGTGCGCCTCCCTGATCAGGTGGAGCACTTTGCACACTTTGTCATCAGCTATTTTAAGAAGCTCGGTTTATCCGATCCATCATGATACTTCGAGGCGGTTTTACTGCCTCTTTTTTCTTGGGTAGACTTTGTATTTGGGTTCGCCGCATAACACTGCTATAATGGTCACGGAATTGAAAAACATTCGAGGGGAACCTCGTCGTCGTTTACGAGAAGTTTTCTTACAAATAAACGATAGATTTGGAAAGAGATGTTCTATAAATTACTATTAATAGATTTGGATGATACACTCCTTGACTTTCATGCAGATGCGAGAAAGGCTCTCCGCAAGACTTGTGAAGCCCTCTCTCTTCCCCTGTTTGAGGGCCTTTATGAGCAGTATGAGTATTATAATGAAAAACTCTGGTCTCAACTGGAACGTGGAGAAATCGGCATCGAAGACATTAAGACAGATCGCTTCAAGGATTTCGTCACAGAGATGCGGATTGGGGTTGACCCCGTTGCGCTCAACAAGATGTATGAAAAGCATCTGTCTCAGGAGGCCACTCTCTTTGAAGGTGTCCACGAGACACTTGATTACTTGAGAAATAAATATACGTTGCTTGTCGCCAGTAACGGCATCGCCCGTGTACAAGAAGGCAGAATGGCTGCCGCCTCTCTGAATGAATACTTCCGTCACAGTATTCTCTCCGAGGAAATCGGGGTGTCGAAGCCCGATCCCGGCTTCTTTCATCTGGGGCTTGAGAAATTCTCTCATATCCCCAAAGAGAAGATGCTCATGATCGGCGATTCTCTCAGCTCTGATATAAAGGGCGCTTTGTCTTTTGGCATTGACACCTGCTGGGTCAACCGGCAAAAAAAAGAAAGGCCTCAAGACCTTTCTATTACCCGCGAAGTATCGTCTTTCCCGGAAGTCCGCTGCTTTCTCTAATCCTCGTAGTAGCTCTCATACTGCGGGGGCGCCGGAGGAGGTGTAAATAACCCGTTCACCTCGTCCCTTGTAAAACGATGGAGACGCACGAGAAACATGACGGCAAAGACAAGGCTCAAAATGCCTGCGACCAGAACGATCATGAAAGCTGAAGGATTGGGATTCATCAGGATGTACATGACGACACCCGTTGAGATGGCCATCGCCGTAAAGTAGTTCGTCCAGTTGCGCTTCATAGTATCAAGGGCTGTTGTCCCCTCTTCATTCAGAGGAAGAGCACCGAAGGCTTCCATAAGCTTGGAGCCACATACATAAATGATGACAAGACCTGCTGCACTACTGAGAATCGACACCACAAGGATAGCAGCAGGACCTGCGCCTCTGGAGAAGGCGAGGACATCAAAGCCAAGGACAGCCAGAGTAAAGAGAGCTCCCACCACAGCGATATTCTTTAACTGTCGAAACTGAGGAGCACGATCGATGAGCTCCGAGGCACCAAGATAGATAAGACCGTATCCGATGGGATCGGGAAATATATCAAACCCTCCTATGAGGAGCCGAACCATCACAAAAAGAAAGCCGAAAAATATTTTACGCATATGTCCTCCTATGAAAACAGTATACATCAAACGAGGACAGCTCAAAAGAAAAAAGGAGAGACTCATGAGCAAAAACGAGGCATTGAACAAATGGGTGCAAGAAGTCGCTGAGCTGACGACACCCGACCGCATCTATTGGTGTGATGGATCGATGGAAGAGCGCGAGAGACTGATCGATGAAACGGTCCTCAGCGGTTCAGGTGTCCGGCTAAACCCGCAACTCCGACCCGGAAGCGTGCTGTTCCGCTCGGATCCAAGTGATGTCGCGCGCGTGGAAGACCGCACCTTCATCTGCTCACTGACGCAGGAGGAAGCCGGTCCCACCAACAACTGGATGCACCCGGATGAGATGAGAGGAATCCTCAACGATCTCTTCAAGGGCTCCATGAAAGGCCGAACGCTCTATGTGATTCCTTTCTGCATGGGTCCCATTGACTCCCCTATGTCTCTCTTTGCCGTTCAGCTGACGGACAGTCCTTATGTCGTCATCAATATGGGGATCATGACCCGCATGGGTACTCAAGCACTTGAAAAAATCGAAGCCGGTGCAGACTTCGTCAAATGCCTCCACGGTCTTGGGTATCCTCTGCAAGAAGGACAGGAAGACATTCCTTGGCCTTGTGCCCCGATGGACAAAAAATACATTTCCCATTTCCCGGAGACGAGAGAGATCATCAGCTTTGGTTCGGGCTATGGCGGCAACGCCCTTCTTGGCAAGAAGTGCCTAGCCCTTCGCATTGGCTCTGCCATCGCTAGAGAAGAAGGCTGGCTGGCAGAACATATGCTGATTCTTAAACTGACCAATCCCGAAGACGAAGTCTTCTACATCTGTGGAGCCTTCCCCTCTGCCACAGGCAAGACCAACCTTGCCATGATTCAACCCACACTGCCCGGCTGGAAAGCCGAAACAGTGGGCGATGATATTTCCTGGATGCACTTCGGAGAAGACGGACGACTCTACGCCATCAATCCTGAAGCAGGATTCTTTGGCGTCGCCTCCGGAACTTCAAGCAGCTCCAACCCCAACGCTATGGCCAGTGTCTCCCACGACACCATCTTTACCAATGTGGCGCTCACAGACAACGGAGACGTTTGGTGGGATGATATTGACGGTCCTGTGCCCGATCATATGATCGACTGGCAGGGAAGAGACTGGAACAAGGGAGATTCCGGAAAACCGGCACATCCCAACGGCCGCTTTACCGTAGCCGCCAGCCAGTGCCCAAGCATTGCCGATAACTGGGAAGACCCCAAAGGCGTTCCGATCGATGCCATCCTGGTGGGCGGAAGGCGTCCCTCCACCGTGCCTCTTATCAATGAGAGCTTCAACTGGGAACACGGTATCTTCCTGGGCTCCGTCCTCGGAAGCGAAGTAACCGCCGCCGTCATCAGCGATAAAATTGGACAAGTCCGTCGCGACCCGTTCGCGATGCTTCCCTTCTCCGGCTATAACATCGGCGACTATCTCGCTCACTGGCTGGAGATCGGCAAGAAATCGACGGAGAATAAACTCCCGCGCATCTACAGCGTCAACTGGTTCCGAAGAGATGAAGAGGGTGACTTCCTGTGGCCCGGCTTTGGCGACAACAGCCGCGTACTCGAATGGATCACCCGCCGCCTCAAAGGCGAAGTAGAAGCTGTCGAGACACCCATCGGACTCCTTCCAAAGGTAGAAGACCTGTGTCTTGAGGGGCTGGAACTAAAAGAAGGCGCCATGGATGAGCTCCTAGAAGTCGATCCGCAAGCTTGGGAGAGAGAATTCGCCTCCATCGAAGAGCACTTTAAGGGATATGAAAGACTGCCCGAAGAGCTCAAAAAGCAACTGGAAGGCCTGAAAGAGCGTCTGAATAGCGCAAAAGCCTAGTCACTCAACGACTATTAGCGAATCTAGAATAAGAACTATAAGGTAAAAGAAACCTCCATGTCGCTCTGAATGAATGAAATGGAGGTTTTTCCTTTGTATAGATGATGACAAAACGAAAGGATCTATGCCGTTTGATAGTTACGAGAAAACATCAGGATCATCGCCATCACCACTGCGCATGCCCATATCGCAGGCTTTCCGGCCATGACGCTGATGTAGCCTCCGACAACGACTCCGAAAAAGAAGGACAAAAAGGTGAAGGAATAGGAAAAGAAATCCTCGACACTCTTCTTGGTTCGTTTGTTGATCATTTCAAATAAGAGTTGCGCGAAGGTCCTCAAGTTTCCCGTCATGATGGTCGAGTTATGCGCTCGCTCTCTTGCTCTTCGAAAACTGCTGAGTTGAAACATGGAAACCATAGGCACCACGAAGTTCACGAGACTATTTGTCGCATCCGACAGGAGAAGGCCTACCGCAAGAAAGGTCAGTAACTGAAGAAAGATGACTCTTCTTTGATAGGACAAGTCTTCTTGAGTCGTTAGTTTCAGGGTGTTTGCCAAAATCCCCCCCACCACTGCACCTATTATCGGCATCATGGCTGCCCAAAACTGAGCAGAGTCCTTCTGAACAACAGAGAGTCCAACACGCACGATATTGCCCGTATGGAAGGTCCCAAATGCCCCTCCCCTAGTAAAAAAGCAGTAGGCATTCAGGTAGCCTCCGACAAATGTCAGGCCTCTGACGATCGCCAGGCTATCCTCCATGTTTTTGATTGGTTCCTGTTGCGTCATGGTGGTTCTCCTCATCAAGCAGTAAACAAATCTAGTTCCATTTCACGGCAGCAAGGTTCATCCTTTATGTGCATCAGATGACACTTTCTTTAAGAGTATATCCCAATTTAACTATACTTGGTAGAGTGCGAGTTTTGGATTTTTGCATTTTTCGAGATACTTTGACCTTCTCTGAGAAACACCCCCTGACCAGACTTGAGTTGGCCAGGGGGCAAGAAAACGGACGCCCTTTAGAGACACTGCTGTTTTTTCATGTTAACAATCATCTCTACAGGTTTTTCTCTCTATCTCAGCATATCTCTGACTGTGCGAATGTAGATTTCTTTACAGGCCACGACTTGATCAAAATATCCATACTCATTGGCGCCATGCATATTGCCACCGGAGGGTCCAAAAGTTACCGTAGGAATATCAAGGGTAACTGCAAGGATATTGGAGTCGCAGACGGAGAGGTCGTATGATGCCGGCAGATCTTTCTCTACCACATCCTTATAGTTTTTCTGTAATACGGTCACAATGTCAAGATCGGCGGGAATGGAGAAGGACTCCATGTAAGGGAGTTCTCTGGGGCGCAGTTTGATCTGCACCTTGTCTTCTATCCCTAATGATACTACAAGATCTTTCAGTTGTTTTTCGCAGGTTTCATAAGTTTCACCGGGCACTACGAAGCGTTCTACCAGCATGTCGCATCTCTCCGGCACAACGAGCGCGTTAGGATTTCCGCCCTGGATGTGTCTGACACACCAGGTCCCATGTTTAAGGTTCGGATGGGTCAGTGTCGGAAGCTTCTCAATCTCTGCTGCCAGCATGCCGGCACGGATGATGGCATTGTCACCTTGGTCAGGATAGTACTGCGAGTGAATGGCTTTTCCAAAGACTGAGACATCGATGGAGTATCTCCCCCTAAAGCCAATGGCTACATTGTCAAAGCGGCACTCCGCCATAATCGCAAAATCCGCCTCGAGACCTTCTGCCGCAAGCTGATAGGTACCTCGAGAAAGGACTTCTTCATCAGCGACAAAGGCTGCAATGATCTCACCATCGAATTCGTCTTTATGATTGACAAAATACTCCATCGTCTCCAGAATTGCCGTGATGCCACCTTTCATATCCATGGCACCTCGGGCATACGTCCTGTCTCCCACAATCGTGGGCTCCAGAGGATCTGTATCCCAGCCTTCTCCGAAAGCTACAGTATCCGTGTGTCCAATCAGAAGCATTTTTTTGCCGCTTCTTCCGCTGTCAAGCCTTGTACTGACAGTGATGCTATTTTCCATATCTTTATATTGTGAATAGTGCGGTTCCAGTCCCATCTCTTCGAGCTTTTGCCCGATGAAATAGGCAATTTCCTTTTCATTGCCACTGACACTATTAATCCTGATCAGGTCATGATACAGTTTTTCCATTTTTTCCATAACTTCCTGATTCCCTTTCTTTCGTCTGTGTAGAGTTCCCTTATGATGTGGGTTGTTCATCCAGTAAATGATCATCTTTAGCCAGACCGATTCCTGTGACAGAAATCAAGATAGAGAAGATGATCGACAGCCACAGCATGGGTGCAAAGGGAAGAAATGCCATATTAGAGACCCCTAGAGTTGTCGCTGTATAAGCTCCCGTCGTTGCCCAAGGAACCATCGGTGCTAACCCCGTGCCAGTATCTAGAAGAGATCTCATCAGGTTCTTCTTGTGAAGGCCATATTGCGGGTAAAGATCTTTCGTCATAGACCCGATCACAGGATAGCTGACATAGTATGCCCCGGTGATAGTGAAGAAGACGGCGTGGAAGAGCATGGTGACAAGCGCCATGGATCTGGAGGTCTTCGCCAATTTCTTGGTGTATTCGAGAAAAACCTCTACAACGCCGGCTGTTCGAAGCGGTCCACCAAAGATGCCGGCCGCGATGAGAAGAGCCACCGTACTGAGCATGCTGGTAAAGCCCCCTCTGTTTAACATAGTGTCTACAAAAGATGATCCTGATTCGATAGAAAAACCAGCGTACATCACTTGGATGCTTTCAACGAAGGATGCGCCCTGAAGAATCATGGCTACTACGACAGCAGTTGCAGCGCCTGCAACAAAGGTGGGAAGTGTAGGCTTCTTCATCACGATGAGAACGATGACGACAACCACCGGAAGAAGCATCAAGATGTTCAGATTGTAGAGTCTGTCGATGGTACTCAAAATCTCATTATAGACTTCGCCGCCAACTGTTCCACCTCCAAAGCGCATGCCATAGACAAAGAAAAAGGCGAGAGAGATCAGATAAGCAGGTCCGGTCGAAAGCAATGAATGTTTGATACCTTCAATCATGTTTACTTCGACGACAGAGGATGTAATAACTGGAGAGTCCGACAGAGGAGAGACTTTATCTCCAAAGAAGGCTCCTACGCACACAGCACCGGCAGTTACCTCTAGAGGAACGCCCAGTCCCTGAGCGACTCCCATGCAGGCAACACCAACAGTTGCCAATGTACCCCATGACGTCCCTGCCAGGGTCGACATAAAAGTACATAGAAGGCAGACAATCGGCAGAAACATACCCGGTGTCAAGAGTTTCATTCCATAATAGATCATGAGAGGTACGGTTCCGGAGAGCATCCATGTGCCCACCAGAACACCGACAGCAAAAAGAATAAGTATAGCTACGATCATGGACGATATCGTATCTTTGATCCCTGCTTGCAGATCATCATATTTGATACCGAAGAGTACCGCCATGACACACATGACGACGCCGTCGAGGGCAAGAACAATGCGGTTGTTCAATTTAAAGACCAGTAGACCAACGATAATAATTGCAATTCCCACCAAGAGCATGAAAACAGCTTGCCAGGGTTTCACAATTCGCCTAGTAGATTGTTCACTCATTTAAGTCCCTCCTTAAGTAAAATATTCGATAAAGATAATTCCCTTACCTTTTCATTCTTTAATATGCAATACTCATGCCAGTAGAAAAGCGAAGTATTTTGCTGTTTTTAGGATCTCTTTGTCAAAAATTTCAATTTGTGGGATAATACCGGGAGAAGCTGAGAACTTCAACATCACCTCCCGCTAAAATATCATTTTGCTATTTTATCAGGTGTTTGCGGGATGAGATAATCACTATTGGGGGCTACAGGGATGAAAAAATTACTGTTTGTTGGAAAAGAAGAAGAGAGCAATTTAAATTACTTAAAGGAAATGAACGATCTCTTTTCAGGCTATCTGCAGATCGACTATTGTTTTCACGAAAAAGGAAGGGAGTATCTAAAGGGAAATCTCATCCGCGACGCGGACATCATTCTTTTGACCAACCCCTACTCACTTCCTGATGCAAGACAGTACATAAAGCCAGATACGAAGATCCTTACGATGGACTTTACCTTCAGTAAAGAAACGATTAATGCCCTAAAGCAATTTCCGGTCGGAACGGAGGCATTGGTCTGCTTCCGATTCTATTCCGACGCTCATCAGGCCGCCTACACACTGTATGAATTAGGAGTGGATAACCTAAACCTCTACATCAACTATGAAAACAACCACAATCTGATCGATAGAAAGATGGACCTCGCTATTGTAGGCAGAGACACCGACTGCGCACCTGAGGGCATTCCTATCTACTTTGATGTGGGCCCCCTCTCCCTCGCCATGTCCACCATCATGGATATCGCTATCATCGCAGATATCATGTGCGATGAACTGGAGAATAGAATTATCAGGCACTGCTCCACCTTGAGCTTTCCCGACAATCACATATCCTACTTTTTCGATAACTCATCCATGGCGAATGCACAGCTCAAAGCGATTACCAATTGCATTGAATACGGCATCGCCATCATCGATGAAAACTATGACGTCATCAACTGCAACAACCTCTTTCGAACTATGTTCCATTTAAGCGGTAATGTGTCGCACTTCAACTTGAAAAGGATGGATGAGCTAAACCATTACTTGGAATATATTACAAGCGAGAAAGAGCTGACGAACGTACTGGTTCAATCGTCCGATAAAAACAGGTACTACCTATTTTCAAAGGAGAAGATTAATAAATCTGATGACGCCAACGGGATTTTTATGCTTCTCTTTAAAGACATCACGGATATCCACGCACTCGAGACGTCGTTTCACAAGCAGATCGTCAAGAAAGGGCATGTTGCCAAATACACCTTTGACAATATTATTCACAGCAGTGAGACCATGCAGACGATTATTAACAGGTGTAAAAAGCTTGTAAAAGTTGACAATCCCACACTCATCATTGGAGAGAGCGGAACAGGAAAAGAGTTGTTTGCTCACGCCATCCACAACGCCTCCAGCAGAAGTAAATATCCTTTTGTCGCCCTCAACTGCGCAGCCATACCCGCTAACCTCCTTGAAAGTGAACTATTTGGCTATGAGGAAGGCGCATTTACAGGCGCAAAAAAAGGAGGCAAAATAGGTCTGTTCCAGACAGCAAATATGGGGACTCTCTTTTTGGATGAAATCGGAGAATTGACCCTTGAGACTCAGGCAAAGCTCCTACGAGTCCTTGAAGAAAAAGAGATTATGAAGATCGGAAGCGACAAAATAATCAAGGTCAACACCAAAGTCATTGCCGCTACAAACCGCGACCTGAAATCTCTTGTTGAGACCGGTGAGTTCCGTCTGGACCTTTACTACCGACTGAACACCCTCATGGTGAACATTCCCCCACTCAGAGAAAGACCCGAAGACATTATGACCCTTGTCTACTTCTTCATAGATCAGCTCTCGAATACTCCGGTAGAGATTTCCGACACTGTCAAAGATTTTCTCACATCATATAGCTGGGAAGGAAACGCACGTGAACTGCGCAACTGCGTGGAATACATGCTACACATATATGATAAACGGATGGAGATCACCGACCTCCCCGAATATCTCTATCATGCTGCCATGGACTTGCAGCAGGAGGTGTCTCCCGAAGCACTCCTGCCTGAGCTTAACGAAAAAGACAAAGCAGTCTATCTGGCAACTTTGCATCTGATTAAAGAGCATTCTCCAGGGAGAAGGAAGCTTTCCGCCTTGCTTAACGATAACGACTTTTCTATCTCAGAATACTCCGTCCGCTCCATCCTTGAAGACCTTAAACAAAAGGATTTCATTACCTTCGGTTCCGGTCGAGCGGGTTGTTCCATCACATATAAAGGGGACGCTCTTCTCGCCCGCCAGAGAAATGAAAAAGGCAATAACTAAATAACCTCAAAAAGATGGTGTGACTCAGCAGAGAATCACACCATCTTTCATTTTGCTACATTTGTCCTGAGCTTAGGTTTATCTACCAAGCGGCGACAGTACCGTCCGCTCTCTTCTCCGTGCCTCCCACCAGGACGCCCGTCTCTTCATCTCGCCAGATGATTTGGCCACGACCCATGGCGATGCTGTCGGTGACAACGGACATCTCGTGCCCTCTTCGTGCCAGTTCTTCTGTGACGCCATAGGGGAAGTCTCTTTCCACTTCGATCTTCTTGCCGCCCACCCACTGCCATCTCGGCGCATCCAGTGCTTGCTGTGGATTCATGTGCAGATCCACGGTGTTGACGACGACCTGGAAGTGACCCTGGGGCTGCATGAAGCCCCCCATGACGCCAAAGGGTCCGACCGGTTTGTCGCCTTTACCGAGAAATGCCGGGATGATCGTGTGATATGGCTTTTTGCCCGGTGCGATAAAGTTGTCTTTTTCAGGATCCAGGCTGAAGTTGTTTCCACGGTTGTGGAGCCCGATACCGGTATTTGGCACCACCAGTCCGGAACCAAAGCCCATATAGTTACTCTGGATGAAGGAAACCATGTTCCCCTCAGAGTCAGCGGTAGCCAGGTAGATGGTCCCGGCTTGTGTCGGGTCACCCACTTCCGGTGTCAGTGCCTTATCATGGATCAGATCAAATCTCTGTTTTGCGTACTTCTTACTGAGAAGCTGTTCTGCGCTCACAGACATAAATCGGGGATCTGTGACATAGTTCTGCGCATCGACAAAGGCAAGTTTCATGGCTTCAATCTGCTGATGATAGCTCTCCAGGTTGAGCGCTCCCTGTTTCTGGTAGTTCTCATAAATATTGAGCGCCATCAGTGCAGTAATTCCATGTCCATTGGGAGGAATCTCATAGACCCTGAATCCTCGGTAGTCTGTGCTGATGGGCTTGACCCATTCAGGATAGAATTTTTCCAGGTCGGACTTTCTGAGATATCCGCCAGTTTCTCGCGAGAACGCATCGATCTTATCAGCGAGTGCCCCTCTGTAGAAGGATTCCGCTTTGGTCTCTCCGATCTCTTTTAGTGTCTTTGCATGATCTTTCAGGTAGACAACTTCTCCCGCCTTAGGCGCTTTGTTGTTCGGTGTAAACGTCTCAAACCAATGCTTGAAGTAGTCATCTTTAAAGATTTTCGTAAAGTCATTAAATGCTCTTTCCCAGAGGATGGCAGTATTGGGCGCCAGCGGAAAGCCGTTCTCCGCATATTCGATAGCCGGCTTCATCAGTTCTTCAAAGGGAAGCTTGCCGTACTTTTCTGACATGACTGCCCATGCAGCCGGTGCACCGGGAACGGTGACAGGGACCCAGCCTCTGGCGGGCATAGCGCTCCCAAACTTTTCTTTGATCTCTTCCGGAACAATCGCATCGGGCGCAGGACCACTGGCGTTTAATCCCTTTAGCTCACCCTCCGTCCAGATCAGGGCAAAGGCGTCTCCGCCGATACCGTTACTGGTTGGCTCAAGAACCGTCATGGCTGCGGCAGTAGCAATCGCTGCATCAATGGCATTTCCGCCTTTTTTCAGGATGTCAAGACCTGCCTGGGCTGCCAGCGGCTGACTGGTGCAGACCATGCCCTTTTTGCCATAGACGACGTTTCGCTTGGAGGCGTAGTTATACTCTAATGGGTTGAATGTTACGCTCATCAATCTCTCCTTTTCTTAGGTTTAGAGGAATCCTGCAAACACTCCGGCGATCAGGATCGATATCGTCGTCACCGATACGAACCCTGATACAACGAAGGCAGGAGTTAGTTTTTTGACGACATAGTCCTTCTCCTCCGGTGTCTGAGCTGCGGCAGTGGCTACCTCATTGACGATCAGGAAGGTGGCCGGGAAGCCGAGTAACTGTGACATGGCGACACCGATGGCCATATTTCTTGAGCCCACCAGTTTCCAGGTCGGCAGGAAGTACATGATGGCAAAGATCGCCACGATCACCACGGCAAAGATAACCACCGTCTGAAACGCCATCTGCGATAAATCACTGACGGAAATCTTTGCCAGCGAGGGAATCAAAGAGGCAAAGCTACCGACCATGAACAGTCCGCTCGATTTGCCCTGATCAAGAATTCCGGGAGGGATCAGACCGAGTTGGTTGAAGGTCATGCCCGCAAGGAGTGACCAGATGGAGATCGAGATGCCGGTGGATTTTGCGATCAGATCACAGAAGTAGAGAATCAAAGCAGTGATACCAAGGGTCATATAAGTGGTGTAGTATTTCTGATGTTTTTTGTAGAAAGGTACTTTTGCCGGCTTGCCGTTGGAGGCAACTACTTCTTCTGTTTCCAGTTCAAGCGTACCAGCGGCTTTTTTCTCTCTGTACTCTTTCACAAGGTTGTTCGCTTCACTCAGACCACAGCGCGAAGCGGGGATGGTTCCGACAAACTTCTGTACGGCAAAGATCACGGTTCCCAGTGCTGCAGCAGTGGTAAAGCCTTTATCCATTGCAGCTTCCGTCATAATCTGTGTGGCTGCCAGTCCACCGTTAATAATAGGAATAGATACGATGGCTTCCGCTCTTCCGATGATGGGAGAGACGAGGAAAACAGCGGCTACCGCAATGAACATGGAAAATAGCGCCATCACGACAACCTTCCATTCTTTCTTCATCTGCGAAAGATTGACGGTTGAGCCCATGTTAAAGACCAGAAAGGCCAGCGACATACGGCTGATGTCACGAAGTCCGGCAACCTCAATCAGATCTGCCGGCAAAACACCTGTGACAAAGAGCACAAGAAATAGCATAAGAGCGACAAAAACGGATGATAATTTTGCTTTTGTGAAGACTCCAAGGAAGTCCCCCAAGGCAAAAAAGCCAAATACGATCAGTAATCCCAAGTGCATTGACATGTAAGCCTCCTTTTGTGTAATGAATTTACAATATCTTATCACTCAACTATAATATCGTCAAAACATATAAATATATAATAACGAAATTATCATTTTTGCGTTTTGGCTATATGTCTTCGTTACAATATTTGCCTGGAGTTAATAATGAAGATTGCGAAAGGACACTGAAAATTAGAGCTAAACCGTTGATTCACAAGAGAGCCCTGAGAGTGGTTATGCTCAAATACATTAGTAAACACTGTCAAATTGAAAAACAAAAGATATATAATCTACAAACATGTCTTCTTTACCCACCCGGTGCTTGATGCTGTGGCGACGAGGCGAAAGACGTTGGGGCTCAAAAAAAGTGCACCTCCTGGGCATCCACCATATCATGGATTATTCTTTCTATTTGAGAGCTCTTTCGGTGAGGGGAATGAAGATCATCACTCCCTGCGAGAAGGAAAAAAGCAAAGTCGACCGGATCACCTTAAAGAGCTGGCTAGAAATGTTGTCACTGATGTGTCGAGAGAGTGGCTACTCCAATTAATCGCTCAGTCGGATAGCGATGGTGTGGTCCTGAGTAGTAGCGAACTTCCACCGACACTCTCCAAAATGACCTCACTAAGCCCCTGCTTGACGTCGCGGATCTCCACTGCCGGGCACTCCTTCGCTCACTCTATCCTGACTAGATCAAGGATTTTCCCCGACGAAAAGAGAGCCGGTGTATCTGCACTACTGCAGATCTCACCAGCTCTGACTTAATTAGGTTCTACATTATAAACATCTTTGTGCGCGCCAACTCCAGTACATCATTTGTTACAAAGCGGACACTGACTTCATCCAGGCGCTCAACACCTGGATAGTAGGATGCTCTCAGAGCGTCCTGATGATGACGGAATGTAAAGACGGCGTCAAACGACTCCGGATATTTTGGTTTGATGTCTTTTTTCGTCAACGCCAGTTTTACCCCATCATAGATGAGCTCCGCTCCTTTTTGGGGCGTGACATTGAGCGTCGAGTCTCCCATAGCACTCTTGACACCTACGGAGTAGATATTGTCGTCAAAGGCTCTCGCCTCCTTGGCGAGTCCCTCATCTCCACTTAAGAAGAGTGTGGGGACACCATGTCTGGCTGCCAAGTAGTAGTTGAATACGAACTCGCTGGCTCTTTCCCCATTGATCTGCAGTCTCTCCAGCTTTGATGAGTTGAAGCTGTGAGCCAGAGGATTGGTGTCAGCTCCTCCTGCGCTGTGATAACCAACGAAGAGGACCGCATCAAAGCCTGAGCCCACCTCCGCCATCATGCTATATGGGGAATTGTCCCATCCCCGGTGGATGCGCAGCCTTTCCGGAAGCTCTTCCAGAAGGAGATTTCTCCCGCTGCCGTGGGCGTCCTTGACGAGGACATCGGTAGCGCCCATTTCAAAAGCGGCTTTGGCGGCAGCTGCTACTTCTCTTGTCATCTGCCTCGCAGCATAAGCATGCTCTGCATGCCCGAGTCTGGTGTCCTCCCAGTGGGTCACACCTGTTACACCTTCAATGTCTGCACTGATATATATTCTCATAACGAGATCGGAAGAGCACACGTCTGAACTCCAGTCACATCACG
>CALFKA010000267.1 GCA_937880545.1 uncultured Clostridia bacterium
GAGCTTTGGTCCCGTCACTGACGCGATAAAGCGCATTGCGAGGCTGTTTGGTGTTTCTGGATTCTTTTAAGAGGGAAAAGTCAAGAGTCTGACCTCTTAGCTTGGCACTGGTGTCGACAAGCACGCGGTCGACGTCATTAAAAATGAGAACACGTACTTGTTCGTCTTTGATAAACGGAGCAAGAAGCGCATCTGCTTTTAGTCCCCAGTCCAGCGTGAACTCGCCGGTATTTGCCAGGAGGTCTCGGGCAATGACATTGGCGCGCATCGTGGAATGGCGCGTATTTAATTCCAGCTCTTTGTTCGAGACGCTGACATATGTCACGTTGATCATAAACAAAAGGGCTGTTGCCATCAATAGAAAATAGGTGGAAACGAGTTTCCACCCAAGATTTCGCGAGATAGACCTACTGCTTAAAATAGTACCCGGTCCCCCATTTCGTCATGATAAATTCCGGATGAGAACTGTCTGCTTCCACCTTTTCTCTCAGGCGGCGGATATGCACATCAACGGTGCGGACATCTCCGAAGTATTCATATCCCCAAATCTTTTCGAGGAGTTCTTCACGACTGAATACCGTACCTTCGTTGAGCACGAGCAAAAGAAGGAGATCAAACTCCTTTGCGGTGAGTGTCACCTCCCGGTCTTCAAAGATCACCTTTCTTCCGAAGAAGTTGATGCTGAAGCGATCATATTCAATGATGGAAGAGTTATTGAGGTTCTTGGGCTTTACACGGCGCAAAATCGCCTTGATGCGAGCTTTTAGCTCTAAGATATTGAAGGGTTTGGACATGTAGTCATCAGCTCCGGCTTCGAGACCTAAAATCTTTGACTCATCATCCCCTCTTGCCGTTAGCATGATAATGGGCATGTTGGAGGTTTCGCGGATTTTCTTGCACAGCTCAATTCCACTCATCCCCGGAAGCATGACATCCAAGACCATCAGATCAAACTTATCATTCTCCAGCCGCTCCAATGCTTCTTCCGCATCCAGCGCCGTTTCTACTTTATAGCCTTCTTGGCTTAGACTGAACTTCAGACCTTTCAGCAGAATAGGTTCGTCATCAACGATTAATATCCGATCCATTTGCACTCTCCTTTGACAGAATTCGTCTATTATCCATCCGTTGGGTAATTTGCCTGGCATCTGTATATTCTAAAAGGGGTACCAGGAATTTTCGGCTTAACTGAAGCCTTTTGCGAAAGTCGGCAATTTCCAGCGGACCACCTTGTTTTATTGCATCAATTATATCATTTACTACATAATTTAGCCAACTCTTTTTCAGAATTAACTCGTCATTTATAAAGACAATCTCTCCGGATTCCGTTAAAAATCGGAAAATATCGGAAAATCGCGGGTTTTCTTTCAGAAGTTCCGTCTTCTCAAGCGGTTGGACTTTCGTTTCTTCCAGGCGCTCGAGAAGAGCTACTTTCATAGCTTCTTCTTCTGCGCTGAGAGTGGGGACATGGGAAGTCAGTAATAGCCGACTGCCCTCTGTGCGTACTACCCCTTCTTCCTGAAGCACTCTTAGCAGGGCTTCCACGGCATCCCTCGGCCAACTGGAAAAGAATCGGGTTCGAAACTCCTCTCGCTCAATATGATGACGCAGCGGGTTCTTCTCAAAAAATGTCTCAATTCTGGAGCGCATGATTTCAAGAGAGCGTCTCAGGGACTGTTCACTGAACAAGCGTCCACCGACTCTCTGAAAGGGGAAGCTCTGATTGAGTTGAGAAAACTTCTGGGTTCTCTCCCGCTCAAGCTCTGTCTCCGTAGCTCCCCATGGATACTTCTCCAGTATCAGTTCCAGTTGCTCTGAGAGTTCTGTCGCCTGTAACAGCCTGCTCGAGCGTTCTTTCTGCGTTCTTCTTCCTCTGGGTGGCAGAGGATCGATCACTTCAACACTTCCCAGTGTAAGCGCAGGAGATTCACTGCGCACCACAGCCCGCTGTCCATAGAAACAAAGAGTGGACTCCTCCAACTGCAAAAGAGCTCCTTCCTCACTGAAGAATCGCAATTTACCTTTTAATTCTTTGCTCCCGAAATAGAAGCTCATGCGCTGATCTCCCTCAATATCGAGGAGTCTTCTCACACGCACCTGCATCTGGTCACTCGTCGCATAGACATCCTTTTGCGCAAGTACGTCACCTCGCTCTAAAAGGACATTTTCTTTTCCGCTGAGTTGAAGGGCCACGCGGTTATCGGGCAGTACCTCTTCACGTTCTTGCGAGTGAACCTGCATTCCTCGGATGCGAAAGAGTTCTCCGCCCGGATAAAGTGTGAGGGTGTCCCCTTTCTTAAGGGGAGCTCCCTCGAGTGTACCGGTCACGATATCCCCCGCTCCCCTCTGCTTGAAATGCCTGTCTGCTGCAAGTCGCGGGTAGAAAACGGGGCGCGAGGCATGCAAGAGCAGCTCATCAAAGAGCGCTTCTCGTAAGGGTCCAATGCCTCGAAGGGAGACGGAGTCTACCTCAAAGACGGGAGCGCCTTCATAGGGACTTTCTTCCAAAAGCTCGAAGATCTCTTCGTGCACCAGTTCGCGCATCGTTTCATCTGCCCTGTCAATCTTTGTCATGGCAACGAGCAGACGAGGTACTCCGAGCAGTTTTACTATGTCTAAGTGTTCTCTCGTCTGTGGCATGACGCTCTCGTCCGCCGCTACGACTAATAATGCTAGATCAACACTGTCGAGACCACAGAGCATATTCTTAATAAAACGCTCATGTCCCGGCACGTCAAGGACGTGGATCCAGTCATCTTCGCGACGCAAATAAGCGTAGCCGTTGACGATTGTCAGTCCGCGCTGTTTTTCTTCTTCCAGTCTGTCGGTGGAGATCCCCGTCAGGGCGGCAATCAGGCTTGTCTTTCCGTGATCCACATGTCCTGCGGTGGCAATGACCATACTTCTCACGACAGAGCCTCCTGCAGTGCGTGAAGAAGTTTCTCCTCCGCCGCCGGAAGCACTGTCCGAAGATCGAGAAGAAGTCGTTCTTCCTCCACTTGCACAATTACGGGAGGAACATGCTCACGCAGAGAGCGGAGCACTTTTGTGAGGGAGGCCGGCTGCAAGACCAATTTTACCGAGGGCAGACGGACGCGGGGATGTGCGCCTCCTCCGAGAGGAGAGTTCCCCGGTATAATCTCTCCCTGACCCAATGTCTCCCGGAATCTTTCGGTCCTTGCCTGAAGGTCTTCTGTTGACGTGTTGATCATGGACTCAAGAAGGGAAGGCTTTTCCTGTTTCAGATAGCTGAGTAGAGTGGCCTCAAGTGCTGCAATCGTCATTTTGTCTGCGCGCAGGACACGGCTCAGCGGGTTTTTCTTTAAAGGTTCGACGAACTCTTTCTTTCCGAGGATGATGCCACACTGCGGTCCTCCGAGAAGTTTGTCGCCGCTGAAGGTCAGGATATCTACAAGTTCCAGGTGCTCTTCGAGTACTCTTCTGCCTTCCTCAAAGGCATACTCACCCAGACCGATGCTCCCCGCATCTTCATAGAGCATGATGCCGCTCTTTTTTGAAAGTTCTGAGAGCTCCGCAAGCTCCACTTCTTTTGTGAAACCTTCCATAAAGAAATTACTGGGATGTACTTTCATGAGAAGCGCTGTCTCTTCACTTATCGCCTTCTCGTAGTCACTCAGGTGTGTGCGGTTTGTCGTGCCGACTTCTTTTAGCTTGGCTCCGAAAAAAGTGATGATGTCGGGGATGCGAAAACTCGCTCCGATCTCCACCAACTCGCCTCTCGACAGGATGACTTCTTTCTCTCCGGCGTAGTGCGCAAGTACTAAAAGGACAGCGGCCGCATTATTATTGACCAGATGGATACACTCCGAACCAAAGAGGTACTCGAGATATCCTTCCAGATGGTCGCCTCTCTTCCCCCTCTTTCCTGTAGAAAGGTCCAGTTCGAGATTGCAGTACCCGCTGAGAGTATGCTTCAGATGCTCCATCAATTCCTCGCCAAAAGGGGCCCGCCCCACGTTTGTGTGGATGGGGACTCCTGTGGCGTTGATGAGGGGTACCAACGATGGATATCCCTCAACCCGCGAGCGAAGTTTTGCAAGAATCGATTCATGTGACGGATCAAAATCCCGGCTCTGGCTGCGCAGCTTCTGCCGCTCCTCCTCCAAGATCTTTCGAAGATGGTGGACGATCCAGGGACGCTTCCACTTCCTGAGAAGTTCCTGCGTCTGTGGTTGGCTTAGAAGCGCATCGACAGACGGCAGACTTTGATATTCGTTCATGATTGCCTCCTACACTTGAGAAAGACATCCTCAAGAGGTTGTACTGTTCCTATTAGGGCGACAGGGGTTGACAGAGCACTCTTCAGTCGTTTGAGAGCCTCCTGTGCATCTTCGCCCGATACCGACAGAAGCAGACCGCCCGAAGTCTGCGGGTCAGATACAATCGCCCGCTCCCAACCTTCCAGATCACCCCAGTCCACTACTTCACCGAAGTGTTTTTCGTTCTTTTTGCTCCCTCCGGGGCTGTGCCCTTCGCGTGAGAGCTGCGGCACCTGTTCAAACAGGGGAAGCGATGCGAAGCTGATCTCGGCTGCCGTCTCACTTGCCTCCATCATCTCGCAGAGGTGTCCAAGAAGACCAAAGCCCGTAATGTCAGCGGCTGCATGAGGGACAATGTCCCCAAGTGCTTCTGTCACGCCGGCGTTAAGTGTCAGCATGCTCTGTGTGACTTCTTCAAGTTCTTCCTGTGAGATCCTGCCACTTTTCCCTGCGCTTGTGAGAATACCGCTCCCCAGTGCCTTGGTGAGGATAAGGCTATCCCCGGGCTTCGCACCGGCGTTGATGAGTACTCTGTCTACATCGACGAAACCGATGACAGAAAGGCCGTATTTGGGTTCATTGTCTCTGACCGAGTGACCGCCAACAAGAAGAGCCCCTGCTTCTTTGATTTTGTCCGCTCCGCCGCGCAAGATGGCTTCGAGATCTTCGTCATCCATGTCATCAGGCGCGCAGAGAATGTTGAGAGCCAGGCGGGGCTTTCCTCCCATCGCGTAGACATCGCTTAGGGAGTTGACTGCGGCAATGGCGCCAAAAGTATAGGGATCATCGACAATGGGCGTGAAAAAGTCAAGGGTCGCAATGATGGCCTCTGTTTCGCTGATCCGGTACACTCCCGCATCTTCATTGTTGGAAAATCCCGTGAGTAAGAGAGGATCGGAAAAGTCCGGAAGCGAACACATGATTCCCGACAACCTGCCGGGGCTGATTTTCGCCGCTCAGCCCGCAGTAGAACTTCTCTGCGTCAGGCGTATTTTCTTTTCTGTCATGGTCTCTCCTATTCATCAAAATATTCCCTTATTAGGGCTAGTTTTGCCGGTCCGATGCCGGATACTTCGATAAGGTCATCGATTGATGCGCTCGGGTTCAGCTCCAAGTAGGCGATGATATTCTTTGCCGTCGCGGGGCCAATCCCGGGGATCGCAAGCCAACTCTCCCTGTCCGTTGGAAGGTAGCGCTGCACAATATCTGTCACAGACTCACCGACTTCTTCCGCAGACTTGGGATAAATGTAGACCTTCTCTCCATCCATCAGCCGCTGGGCGAGATTGAGTCGCATCGTATCGGCTTCATCGAGAAGTCCTCCTGCTTCTATGAGGAGTTCTTCCAGGCGCGCCGATTGGGGGAGTGTATAGACTCCCGGCTCATGGACGCTTCCTTCCACGTGGACACGGATCATCCTTTCACTTTCTTCAGGCCAGCTCTCCAGCTGATAGAAGTGCAGCCAAAAGCCCCAGAAGAAAAGAATCAGAAGCACAGCCACGGACACTGCTTTTTTCATCATCCCCTCCTGTGGGCAGTGTACCCCCGGGGAATCAGGCTTACAGTGTCATCGGGAAAAGGTCCTGAGTGGTCTATTCTTTATAAGCGATCGACTCGATCTCCACTTGCGCCTTCAGCGGCAGTTCCTTCACGGCAAAGGCGCTTCTGGCGGGTTTATGAGGATCATAAAATTCTGCATACACTTCGTTGACTTTGGCAAAGTTTGCCATATCGGAAAGGAATACTGTGGACTTCACGACATCATTCTTTGTATACCCCGCCTCTTTTAAAACGGCTTCAATATTGGCAAAGACCTGACGGGCTTGATCCGCGATATCTTCGGCATCGATCTTTCCGCTCTTCGGGTTGACTGGAAGTTGTCCCGAGAGGAAGAGGAAGTTGCCGGCTTGGACGGCATGAGCGTAAGGTCCAATGGCCGCCGGTGCGTTGTCAGAAAAAAATGTTTTCATGGAGTTCTCCTATTCAAGAAATGCTTTATATGCTGTATAAGCGCTGTAGAGATCGGCTTTACTGATGAGTTCAAATGGGGCATGCATGCTGAGTACCGGCACACCCATATCAACGACTTCTGCCCCGAGATTGGCGAGGATGAAGGCAATCGTCCCTCCGCCACCCTGGTCTACCTTGCCCAGTTCTCCACTCTGCCAGACGACTTTTTTCTTCGCAAACACCTGGCGCAGATCACTCAGGAATTCTGCATTGGCGTCATTGCTTCCGCCTTTTCCGCGCACCCCTGTGTACTTACTCATGACGATGCCACAGCCCGCATGCGCGACATTGTACTTCTCCGTCACTTCCGGGAAGGTTGGGTCAAAACAGGCAGTGACATCGGCACTGATGACGCGTGAGTTTGCGAGACTCCTACGGACTGCGAGTTCCCCTTTATCAAAGAGAGCCAGGAGTTCAGCGACCATGTTCTCAAAGTATCTCGACTCCATGCCGGTGTTGCCCATGGAGCCTACTTCTTCTTTGTCCGCGAAGATGCAAACAGCTGTGCGGGCCGGTTTTTCTATTTCGAGAAGTGCCGCCAGAGAGGTATAGGCACTGACACGATCATCATGACCATGTCCTGCGATCATCCCTCGGTCAATTCCTACGTCGCGGGCAGGTCCCGCCGGAACAATCTCGAGCTCTGCACTCAAAAAATCTTCTTCGATCATCCCGAACTCTTTTTGTAGGATCTTCAGGACAGCCGTCTTGACGGGATTGTCTTTTTCGTCTTTCTGCGGGATATGCCCGAGAAGGACATTTAACTGCTCCGCGCTGATGCCCTCACTCAGGGCTTTTTTCATCTGGTCGGCAGAGAGATGGATCAAAAGGTCATTGATATAGAAGACCGGATCTTCTTCCTTTTCACCGATGGAGATGTCCACGCGCTTGCCGTCTTTTGTAAAGACGACGCCGTGAAGCGCCAGAGGAATCGCCGTCCACTGATACTTCTTTACCCCTCCATAGTAGTGTGTCTTCAGAAGTGCCATATTGCCTTCTTCGTACAGAGGCATAGGCTTGAGATCCAGGCGCGGCACATCGAGGTGGCTTCCGACGATGTCCATGCCTTCTTCAAGGTCTTCTCCAAGGATCATAAGGACACTGGCTTTCCCCTTTTGGTCTAGGTAGACCTTGTCGCCGGGCGAGACCTTTCCTTTTTTCACTACCTCTTCCAATGAGACAAATCCCGCTTTTTGTGCCATGCGTAAGATCTCATCGTTGGCGAGTCGTTCCGTCTTGGAGGTGCTTAAGAAGCTCTTATAGTCCTCCGCCAGTTTCCAGAGACGCTTTTTCTGCGCCGCTGTCAGCGCATTCCACTGATTGGTTTTTTCGTAAAACATATTTCTCCTTTATTTGACCACCAGGCTCACTAGTTTGTCCTGCACATAAATCCGCTTGATCAGTTGCTTGCCTTCCATCTGACGGTGATAGGCTTCAGTTTCTTCGAGGAGTGCGTCAATCACGGCTTCATCCGATCCTCTCGGCACATCGAGCCGGAATCGCACTTTCCCATTGACCTGCACCGGCACTTCGATGACGTCTTCTACGGTTTTTTCCGGGTCAAAGCTCGGCCAGCCTCTCTGTGCAATCGGGGCATTTCCGAGGAGCTCGTTCAACTCTTCAGTGATATGAGGTGCCACCGGATTGAGAAGCGTCAGAAGCACCTCGTATTCGTCTCTACTGATGGAATCCTGCAAATAATAGTCATTGAGGAGCGCCATCATCGCAGCAATCGCCGTATTGGCTTTGAGGGCTTCATAGTCCTCTCCCACCTTCTTGATCGTGCGGTTAATCTGGACTTCCAGCTCCGGTGAGTAACCTCTTCTATCCTTATCCACCCTATCAAAGGCAAACCAAAGACGATCGAGAAAGCGCTTCGTCCCCGCCAGCCCTTCATCTGACCAGCTGACGGCTTTCTCAAAATCACCGATAAACATCTCATAGCCTCGAAGCGCATCGGCTCCGACTTCGCGCACGACCTCATCAGGGTTGATGACATTGCCGCGGCTCTTGCTCATCTTGATATTACCCTTCCCGAGGATGAACCCATGGGAAGTACGCTTTTTATAAGGTTCAGGGGTATTGACTACACCTATATCATACAGGAATTTATGCCAGAAACGCGAGTACAAAAGATGAAGTGTCGTATGCTCCATCCCGCCGTTATACCAGTCGACAGGCATCCAGTACTCGATCGCTTCGCGTGAAGCCAGTGCTGTGTCATTGTGAGGATCCAGGTAGCGCAGGAAATACCAGCTGCTTCCGGCCCACTGAGGCATGGTATCTGTCTCTCTCTTTGCGGGAGCGCCACAGGAGGGGCAGGTCGTGTTCACCCACTCGCTCATCGCCGCCAGAGGGCTTGAGCCATCATCGGTCGGCTCATACGTCTGCACCTCCGGTAAGAGGAGCGGCAGGTCCGTCTCATCCAGTGGCACATGACCACAGGAGGGGCAATTGACAATCGGAATTGGCTCTCCCCAGTATCTCTGGCGAGAGAAGACCCAGTCGCGCAGTTTAAACTGAACCTTTTTCTCTCCGAGCCCTTTCTCCACGAGAATGCCCGTAATCTTTTCAATGGCTTCTGGCACACTGAGTCCGTTGATCAGGGGACTGCCGATGATCTCTCCATCACCTGTCCAAGCCTCTTTTGAAATATCTCCCCCACTGACCACCTCATGAATGGGTAGATCGAAGACTTTGGCGAATTCATAGTCGCGCTGGTCATGAGCCGGCACCGCCATGATCGCCCCACTTCCGTACTCCATCATGACATAGTCACTGATGAAAACAGGCAGGACTTCTTCGCTGATCGGATTCCATGCATCGAGTCCGCGGATTCGCACACCGGTCTTGTCTTTGACAAGCTCTGTACGTTCAAAAGCACTCTTGTGCTTGGCTTCCTGTCGATAGGCTTCCAGCTCTCCCATGTTTTCAATGCGGGAGGCATACTTCTCTATCAGCGGGTGCTCCGGTGCAATGACCATGTAGGTCGCTCCATAGACCGTATCCGGGCGCGTTGTATAGACATCGAGGGATTCTTCCGTATCTATGATGGGGAAACGGATGGTAGCTCCTTCACTGCGACCGATCCAGTTTCTCTGCTGCGCCTTGATGCGCTCAGGAAAGTCAACCAAGTCCAAGTCGTCCAAGAGACGCTGAGCATACTTCGTAATCTCGAGCATCCACTGCTCTTTGGCACGACGGATGACAGGTGTTTGGCAGCGTTCGCACGCCCCTCCCACGACTTCTTCGTTGGCAAGTCCCACTTTGCAGGATGGACAGAAGTTGATGTCCATCGTTGCTTTGTAGGCAAGTCCATGCTTGAAGAGCTGAAGGAAGATCCACTGTGTCCATTTGTAGTACGAAGGATCACTTGTCAGCACACAGCGGTCCCAGTCGAAACTAAGTCCCAGCATCTTCAGCTGCTCGGTAAAACGCTCGACATTGCGCTGTGTCACAATCTGTGGATGGATCCCGTGTTTGATGGCATAGTTCTCTGTCGGAAGTCCAAAGGAGTCAAATCCGATCGGAAAAAGCACGGTTCTGCCTTCCAGACGGCGCTTGCGGGCGATGATGTCAATGCCCGTATATGGTCTGGGGTGACCGATATGCAGTCCTTCGCCGGAAGGATAGGGAAACTCAATGAGCAGATAGTCCTTTTCTCCGGTAGTAAAATTATCTACTTTAAATGTCTTCTCCTCCTCCCAACGTTTCTGCCATTTCTTCTCGATGGCCTGAAAATCATATTGTTCCACGGCTACCTCTCTTTCTCAATAAAAAAGGACCTCCTCCAGGGGCGCTGACGCGCGGTACCACCCTGGTTGACGAGAGTCCACTCTTGGTCCGATACGGGGGACGAACCCATTTTTCAAGGCGAGTTCACACGGTCATCGCACAGGTTTTCACCCACCACCTGTTCTCTAAAGCGATTACTCAGCGCTACTACTCCTCTGCTGATTCGGTTGATGCCTTAAAAAGGCAAAACTACTCTGTTATTATAGCATGAACGGTAAAGTTGGACAAAACATTTTGAACGCGAGGCTATTGCGATGTCTCACTTTTTCCTTCTAAAGGGCATCCTTCATCAAGCCC
>CALFKA010000268.1 GCA_937880545.1 uncultured Clostridia bacterium
GACTGGAGTTCAGACGTGTGCTCTGCCGATCTGCATATTCTAACGAAGCGCTGTTATAGATGTCGACGAGAGGGGAGATGGGTCCCACCTCATTGTTCTTATCGACTCTTTTGAGCAGGGCTTCGATGGAGGAGCGGACGCCCTTTTTTGTCTTGAACTTCTGGAAGGCTTGGCGCCATATGGCAACCGGAGGATTCTGACTGAAGATTGGCTCATTCAGGTGTTTTCTGGCGTCAGCATTTGCATCATCCAGTAAATCATAGATCGCATATTTTTCCCCTTCTCTTCCTTTGTTGTCGATGCTGTTGATCAGCAGAACTCCGACTTGTGCTTCCGGGAAGAGCTCCCAGAAAGAGTCTTCAATGACAAAATGTCTCATAACATATCTCCTTGTATTGTTTTCTGGTATGATTCGGGGTCCGTATCGCCTTCCGTGCTAAAGAGCAGGACGGTAGAATTCTCATCGAGTGCCAATCGCTTTTTCTCCTCTTGCCAATTTGGATCGCTAAGGAGAGCTTCCAGAAAGCCGATTCCTACTGCGCCACTTTCTCCTGAGACGATACGTGGATCATCTCCCAGCGGATGGGCAAGCCTTCGTATCCCGCGGACGGTGTGATCGTCCTCTAGTGGAAAGAAAGCGTCAAAGGCATCGAGGAGGAGAGGAAGGATTCGCCGGTTGGGTTCTGCGCAGTTGAGCCCTGCCATCAGTGTATAAGCATCCGGTGTCCTCTGCCAAGCGCCTTCTTTTGCAGAGAGTGCAATGCTTGCCAGAGGGGCGGCTTCCATCAGGATCAGTTTTGGCGGGGACTGCCTCAGCGTATGTAATAGAAACGAAGCGACTCCAGCCGCCATGGAACCCACTCCAGCCTGTAAAAAGACATGAGTTGGTTTGATAGGCGACATCTGCTCCAGCGCTTCTCTTGCCATGGTGGAGTAGCCAAGTACAATGTGCATCGGGATCTCTTCGCTTACTCCGGGAAGAGCGGTATCCTGCACAAGAAGTCCTCTATGCTTCATGGCATAAGTATGTGCCATGCGCACCGCATCGTCGTATCCTGCCTCCACAACCATCACATGTGCTCCCTCTTCTTCAATCGCTCGGACACGCGCAGAGGAACTTCCTTCGGGCATAAAGATCACACAGTCGACTCCTAGTAGGCGAGCCTGCCAGGCGACGGCGCGGCCGTGATTGCCGTCCGTGGCGCTGACGAGCAGAGATGGCAGCGGATGTGATTCCAGATAAAGATGCAGTGCAACACTGACACCTAGGGCTTTGAATGCGTTCAGACCGAATCGGAAGGACTCGTCTTTTACATAGAGCGATTCGATGCCGATCGAGTGTGCCAGTACCTGCAGCGCATGCAGAGGTGTCGGTGCATACCCCGGAATCGAAGCATGGACGGTGCGCACTTTTTGATACTGTTCGTCGGTAAAATAGTCCGGAGCCGCTTTTCTCGCAGGTTTCTGATAAAAGGGGTGAATCATGGCAAACCTCCTGTTTCAGTATACCGATGCGAGAAGGAAAAAGAAACGGAAAAAACAAGAATACGGATGTATAATGTTTTCATACAGGAGGGGGCATGTTATCGGAGTTGCGCACTTTGGCGGCCATCGAGAAAGGCTATTCGGGAGAGAGGAAACTGAAAGCGGTAGGGGAGGACGGGACAAAGTATTTGCTCAGAATCAGTTCGCCCGATCTCTTGGAGAATCGACAGCGCCTTCTATTCAGACTGCAGGAGCTCTTTCAGATGGGGATTCCCATGAATGAACCGATGAAGCTGATCGTCGGTGATGAAGGGGTGATCACCGTCCTGAAGTGGCTGGAAGGAGAGGATGCCGAAATCGTACTTCCGCTTCTCCCGCTTACCGAGCAGTACGAGCTGGGCTATCATTCCGGAGAGATCCTTCGAAAGATCCATTCTCTTCCCGCTCCGGAGCCCCATGAGGACTGGGAGACCCGCTTCTGTCGAAAAGTCGACGGCAAGATATCAAACTATCAAGCCTGTCCCGTCAAATTTCGCGGAGATCAACTGTTGATCGACTACATTGATGAGCACCGCCATCTTCTGAAGAATCGGCCGCAGTGTTTCCACCACGGGGACTATCACACCGGAAATATGCTGATATGCGGCGGAGAACTCTATATCATCGACTTCGACCGCTATGACCACGGAGATCCGTGGGAAGAGTTCAACCGCATCGTCTGGAGCGTCGACCTCAGTCCCTGGTTTGCCGCCGGACAGCTGGACGGGTACTTTGAAGGCGAACCGCCCCGACTCTTCTTCGAGCTGATGGCTCTGTATATTTCGAGTAACACGCTCTCTTCCGTCCCATGGGCGATCCCGTTCGGTTCGCAGGAAGTGGCGACGATGATTCGACAGTCGCAGCAGGTTCTCAGCTGGTATGAAGATATGACGCAGCCCGTCCCGAAGTGGTACCGGGATATACGTTCCTTTTTGCAATCAGCGCAGGAAGATTCGTAAACGGGAAGAATCCTTTCGAAAAAAAAGCATCCGCATACGATGCCATAAGCGCCTGAAGCCGTGTCACAGGCAATAAAAAATCAGGCCGAAGCCTGATTTATTATCGGATTATTCGCTGACAGGGGTTACGTTTGCTGCACGTAGTCCCTTGTTATTGCGGGGATCCTGCTCGATGTCGAACGTCACTTTCTGACCTTCCTGCAATGTGCGGAAGCCTTCAGAGACGATCGCTGTAAAATGGACGAAAATGTCGTCGCCGCCTTCGTCGTTGGAAATAAATCCATAGCCTTTGTCTGCGTTAAACCACTTAACTGTTCCTTTGTTCATTAAAGAAACCTCCTAAAAATATCCATATACTTTTACATAAAAAGAGCTCATTTCTGATACGGCCTGTAGAAAT
>CALFKA010000269.1 GCA_937880545.1 uncultured Clostridia bacterium
CAAAGCTGAACAGATTTTGGGCTTTGCGCTGCAGCAGTTTCCTCAGATGGCTCAGCTCTATCAGGCACTGATTCTGTTGCGCGCTACAGAAATCTGAGATTATTTCTATCAATAAATAATTCATCCGCTCTATTTTGTATTATTCTACAAAATATGAGTGTTTTTTTATGATTCAGACTATTGTCTGTTTTTTCGTTTATTAGACAATATACCTGTAGGAATGTCTTGCATCAGACGAATCCATTGTTCCGCTTATTGGTATCCATTGGCAAATCATCTCCCCATTCTTTATAGGTGGACCTCACTCTCTTTGCCAGAATGAAACTGCTCTTGTATATCTTCATTCATTTAATTTTATAAGAAGCTAGGAGGCAGAAATGACAACTACCACCCAAACCAAGGTCGTAGCAGATAGCTCCGGTGACTATGTCACGATGAGCATACCGCTCGAACAGCGTAAAGGCTCCTTCAACATCTTCTCCACCGTAGCCGGATGGATCATCTGTCTCTCGACGATGCTGACCGGCGGCGCGCTGGCAGCGGGTCTTGACTTCAAGCAGGCGATGCTCGCTACGATCATCGGCATGTCCATCCTCACCATCATCTCGGCTCCGCTCGCTGCTCTCGGCGCCAAATTCGGTGTCTCCACTACGATGATCACTCGCCCCGTCTTCGGACTGGCCGGATCCAAGGTATTCGGTGTCGTGGCAGCCCTTCTCAACGGAATCGGCTGGTTTGCCTTCCAGGCGGCTTTCTTTGCCTTAACCATGCAGCAGCTCTTTCCGGGAAGTTTCTTTGAAAACTTGATGCTCGGCTCCATTATCGGTGGTTTCTTCATGACGCTCACCGCTCTCTACGGCTATAAGGGCATCGCCTTACTCAGCGTCATTGCCGTACCCCTCATCGTTCTTCTCTCCGCTTATGGCGGTCTCGTCGCCATCAATACGGGCGGGGGCCTTGCCGCTCTGGTGGCCAAACAGCCTCTCAATGGAGCGATCAGTCTGGAGTCCGCCATTGCCATCGTTGTGGGAAATGCCGTCTTAGGCTCCATCATTCTCTCTGATATCTCCCGTTACGCAAAGAATGCCAAGACAGGTGCTGTCGCCGCTTCCATGGGATACCTCGTCGGTGGCGTGTTTACGATCATCTGTGGTCTGGCGATGGCGTATGTCGCCAACGTTCCCGGTGTCGGCTCCACCCCGAACCTGCCTCTAGTCATGGTCACCTTGGGACTGGGCATCGGAGCTCTGATCATCCTCGTGCTCGCACAGTGGACGACGAACACGGCGAACCTCTACTCCGCTTCTCTTGGGATCGGTTCCTTCCTCCGTGTCCCACAGAAATATACCGTAGCCATCATGGGCGCCATCGGAACTCTGCTGGCCGTCTTCAACCTCTATGAACTCTTCATCCCCTTCCTGATCAAGCTTGGCACCGCCCTGCCCCCTGTCGGCGGCGTCATGCTGGCAGACTACTATATTTTGCACAAGCTTGTCCTGAAAAAGGAGTATGAGTTTGCTATCGGCACCGAGTACCCGCAGATCAACTGGCTTGCCTTTGCGGTCGTCATTGTCTCCGCTTACCTCAGTACGACCCTGCTTGCCAACCTGTTCTCTTCGAGTTTCATGTCCCTCGTCGTCGCTTTCGTAAGCTACGGTGTCATCTCGTCTCTGATGGCCAAAGCAGGGATCTCCTTCCACATCGGCACCGGCACATCCGAATACTAGGAGGTCAGCATGGGTTTATTCAGTCAGATGCTCGAAGATGAGCGCATCCTGAAAGCTCTGGAACCATACGAAAAAATTCTCATCGTCAGCTGTCCGGGCTGTGCATGCGAGAGTCTCTCCTATACAGAAGACCTGCCCAACCGCCGAATCGAACAGCTGGCGGACATGGACGCCAATGCCGTCGCCGTCAACATCGTGCGCGGTCAGTGGGTGGAAAGGCTTGCGTCTCTTGGAAAACAGGTGAACTACGTGAGTGTGGTCTTCCCCTGTGAGATGTTTGACTCGGAGCGCGAAAAGATATTCGAAGCACTGGGAGACCATCAGGTCATTGCCGTGCTCGCCTGCTCCTCCGCCTGGCTCGGCATCCGCGACATGCTTGAAGGGATTACCCTGCCGATCGTGCCTATGATGAAGACCAGCGGAAGCTTTGTCTTCAAACTCGTAAAAGACGAAACCGGCGAGTTTTCAAAGGTGGATATTGCGTCTGCCCGTATCAACACATTTGCAAAAGGAGTGACGAATGATTAAGACGATTACTGATCTAGACGATTTTGTGCGCGAGATCGGAAGAGCACACGTCTGAACTCC
>CALFKA010000270.1 GCA_937880545.1 uncultured Clostridia bacterium
TGGGAGCGGACGCCTGGGCGGACGATGCGGCGACGGGTGTACGTCTCAGCAAAGAGCTCGTGGGCGCATGATACAGAGACGAAGGAGAGGAGAAACAATATGAGTAAGAATCCACAAGAGCTTATTCAGGAGAGGATTGCCAGACAGATGGCGGCGATTAATCTCGAGATTCCCGACAAAGTGCCCACGGGTGCCGTCCTATTTGCCTTGGGAGGAGACTTTGTTGCTGATTACAGTGGATTGACGCAGGCGGAGTTTGCCCATGACTATGAGAAGGCGCTGCGGGCAATCCAAAAGTATAATGAGGATTTCCCCTTTGATGTGGCGGGAGGGGCTCTCATGGGACTTGATGGCCAAGCCTTTGGATTGGCCTTTCTAGGTGATGAGCTGGCACCTTCCACGGCATTTATCTCCGGACCTATACACAAGGCACTCGGTCCAAATGGCTACTTTAAGTTTCCCGGAAATGAGATCAGCGACAACTCGGCTCCTCAGTTTCTGGGTGGGACCTTCATGGAGCCGGAGGAGTATGATCTGCTGGCTAAAGATCCCGTCAAGTTTATCGCTGAAACCATACTTCCAAGAGTGATCGAGGGTCTTGATACGCCAAAAAATGCCATGGCAACATGGACGCGCTTTGGCGTTGAAGTGCAGAGATTCCAAGATATCAACATAAAAATTGTGATGTCAAATGCACAACAGGGATTCGGGTTTATTCCCTTTGGCATCACGCATAACCCGATGGATGTGATCGCAGACTTTCTGCGCGGAATCACAAATACGGTACTTGATACACGACGACATCCGGAGAGACTTAAAGCTGCTTGTCAGGCGATGGTGGACCCCATGGTAGAGTTCGCTCTGACCTACAAAAAGATGGGTGCAGAGTTTGTATTTATTCCGCTGCATATGAATGAATACTTGTCTCCCAAGCTATACAAGGAGTTTTATTGGCCAACCTTAAAAGAGATCATCATCCGTCTTTATGAAAAGGGAATGAGATCGCTGGTGTTCTTTGAGGGCCATCATGAACCGCATCTGGAGACGATACTTGATCTGCCAAGGGGCTGGGGAGTCGCATATTTCGAAAAGACCGACATCGTTATGGCAAAAGAGGTACTAAAAAACAACTGCTGTGTGGCGGGAGGTTTGCCAATCGGACTGGTCGTGGGAGGTACGCCCGAGAGCATCGATGCCCATATTAAAGACCTGTTTGAAAAGGTCAAGCCGGGCGGAGGCTTCATCCTTCTGCCGAGCATCGGGGCAGCTCCTGCTGGTACACCACCGCAGAACATCCGCGCAGTCATCGATGCTGTCGAAAAGTACGGATACTATTAGAAGGCATTAAGCCGTCTTATATCAAAAGATGAAAGGAGTTGAGGTATGAGCAAAACTCCACAGGAACTAGCCCAGGAGAGAGTCGCCAGACAAATGGCGGCCATCAACCTAGAAATTCCTGACAGAGTCCCACTAGGGGTGGTGTTTGTCTCTATTGGAGGCGACATCGTTCCAGAGTATAGCGGCATAACGCAGGCGCAATTCGCTCATGACTATGAAAAAGCTCTGGCGGCTGTAGAAAAATACAATGCGGATTTTCCGTTTGATGTGCCGGGAGCCTCTCTCATGGGATTGGGTGGAATCTTCGGGATGGCTCTATCAGACCACAGCGATATATCCACGATGGCCTCCTTTATCACCGGTCCCGTACATAAAGTTCTCAGGGATAAGTATTTTCGGTTTCCCGGAAATGAAATCGGAGAGGATGCGACGCCACAGTTTATAGGAGGATCTTTCATGGAGGCAGAGGAGTATGATGCGCTTGCAGAAGATCCCCTGAACTTCATTGTAGAGACAATCCTCCCAAGAGTGATGAAGGGGCTGGATACTCCCAAAAGCGCCATGGAGACATGGACAAAGTTCGGGGTGGAATTGCAGAAGTATCAGGATGCGAGCATCCGGATGGGTATATCGGCAGCCGGACAAGGGTATGGTTTTCTGCCTTTTGGTATCACACAAGCCCCTCTCGATGTCATCGCTGATTTTCTGCGAGGGGTGACGGATACGGTCCTCGACACAAGAAGACATCCGCAAAAGCTGAAGAAAGCGTGCGAAGCCTTGGTAGAGCCGATGGTGAACTTTGGCCTGGCTTTTAAGGAGAAGCTGGGAGCGGAGATTATGTTTATCCCCCTTCATATGAATGAGTATCTCTCGCCCAAACTCTACAAAGAATTCTACTGGCCGACCTTGAAGAAGGTGATTCTGCGCCTTCTGGATGAGGGTGTCAAGTCAATGGTATTCTTTGAAGGCCATCACGAACCTCACCTGGAGACGATTCTCGAGCTGCCAAAAGGCTGGGGAGTTGCCTACTTTGAAAAGACCGATATTGTTAAAGCGAAGGAGGTACTCAAAGACAACTGCTGCGTGGCAGGAGGGCTTCCGATCAGCCTCGTTGTCAATGGTACGCCGGAAGAAATTGACTTCTTTATCAAAGATCTCTTTGAAAAAGTAAAGCCTGGGGGAGGTTTTATGTTGGCACCTAGTACGGGTGTAGCTCCGGTCGGGACACCACTCGAAAACTTGCTAGCAGTCATCGACGCAGTAGAAAAGTACGGATATTACTGAAGCGGTACAAAGAGGCATAAGTATCCGGGTGGGGAGATTACTCTCTGCCCGGATTTTTCAAGTTGAGCGAATTATTCATAACCGTTACATAATAGAGACGATGTAGAAAATAAAAGAGTTTCTTTCCTACAGTTTGTATAAAATCACTTTAAAGGTTTGCAAGTATTGTGGATTGAATCCGTTGAGATGGATAAGATACAATACAACTAAGATCACAAATTATACTTTTTATCAATAAATATCACGTTGTTGACGGCGAAGATCTTTTTGCCGTAATTCATAGACGTAGTTTTCTTTGGAATATTGACCATATTGTAGGATAGTTTTTTCGTTATGCCTAAATAGAATGAATTTACCCAAACAGATATCCAGCACCAAAA
>CALFKA010000271.1 GCA_937880545.1 uncultured Clostridia bacterium
CACGACGCTCTTCCGATCTCCTCGATTCTCGATGAACCTGTGGACATTGTCCTTGAGTGTATCGACCACCTGAAGGCAAAAGTTTTCCTTCTTCAGGAGGCGCAGCGTCGCGGCATTCCCGTTCTCAGCGCCATGGGGATGGGCAATCGCCTCGATCCTTCAAAACTGTGCATCACCACTTTGTATGAGAGCAGCGGGTGTCCATTGGCGAGAAATCTGAGAAAGGAAGCCCGTCGACTCCAGCTCGAAGATGTTCCCGTGATTCTCTCCACTGAGATGCCAAGAAACATCGTCGTTGATACGAAAAGTGGTCGTCATGCACCGGCGTCGTGCTACCTTGTGCCAGCGGCTTGTGGCAATCTCATGGCTTATTATGTCGTGGAACACTTTACCACTTTGTCGCGAGAAACCAATACAAAATGAGGCTGATGATTAAAATAACCACAAAAGCAATAAGCATCAGTTTTGTTTCAAATGTTTTCTGAATCGCAAGCTTATCGTGAGGCCACTGAGTCTTATACTTTTCATAGAGTTTCTGATCGCCAGCAGAAAGTTCAGACACATCTCTGACGCGTGCTACCCGCTTCCAAAACAACAAAGAACGAACAAAGGAAAGTAGGACAAATACAATAACTGCGATGGCAAACCAGAGATAATACTGAGGCATGAAAAGCTCCCCTGAAAAGTTTTCTTTCATTCTAGCAGATGCTTATCCTATGGGCAAATAGGCTTGCATTTGCTATACTGTACAAAAAGGAGGATGTATGAAAAGACTATTCACCATACTCATGGTACTGACGCTCATTTTCTTATTGGTGGCCTGCAATAAGCCCGCTGAGACTCCGGCACCACCTGCCGAAACCCCGGCTGAGACGCCCGAACCCGTCGAAGAGACACCGGTCGCAGAAGAACCTGAAGAAGTCGAATATGACACGCTTCGCGTTCAACTCATTCCGTCAAGAGATGCTGCTGTTCTCGATGCACAGAGAAAACCTCTTGAGGAATTACTGGAAAAAGAACTTGGGTTTGATGTAGACGTCACCATCGCCACAGACTACAACGCACTCATTGAAGCGATGAAAAGTGAAAAAGTAGATGTCGGCTTCCTAGCCACTACTTCGTATGTTCTCGCTGCCGACCAAGGTGCTGCAGAAGCGATTCTGAAGTCACTGCGTTACGACGTGGATGAGGCCGGCAATCCCCTCACAGACCAGCCTCTCGTCGATGGTTACAAAGCCCAGCTCGTCGCCTCACCGGACAGCGGAATCAAATCCGTAGAAGATCTTAAAGGGAAGACGATCGGCATTGCTTCCTTCACCTCGACTTCCGGATTTGTCTGGCCTGCCAACCTGCTTGCTGACCATGGGCTCGATCCCGAAAAAGATGTAGAGTGGATTGATCTGGGAGGTCACGACAAGGCGATCCTCGGTGTCTATAATGGACAAGTAGATGCAGCATTTACCTTTAAAGATGCGCGCACACTGGTCGACGACGAGCTCCCGGATGTATATGACAAAGTCGTCTTTGTCACCGAAACCACCAATATCCCCAATGATACGATTTCAGTCATCCCTTCCCTCGATCCTGCTCTGAAAGAGAAGATCAAACAGGCATTCCTTGATATCGCCGCTTCGGAAGAAGGACTTGAAATCATCCGTGCCGTCTACAATCACGAAGGCTACGCCCCTGCCACTGACGATGAATACGCTATGGTGCGCGAATATCTCGAACGTCAGAAAGAATGGGACTTTTAGGAAATCGATAAAGCTGTCTTCGGACAGCTTTTTTTCAGGAGTTTACAATGCTTGAGATCCGGAATATCAGCAAGACTTATCCGAATGGTGTGCAAGCTCTATCGAACGTCTCCCTCAACATTCAAAAGGGTGAATTTGTCTCCATCATCGGACTTTCCGGGGCAGGGAAAAGCACCCTGCTTCGCAGCATCAACAAGATGATTGAGATGACGGAGGGGGATATCCTCTTCCAGGGAAAATCAATCCGGGAAGCGAAAGGAAAAGAGCTACGCCTGATTCGCCGTGATATCGGCATGATTTTTCAGAGTTTTAATCTCGTCAAACGAAGTCGTGTCATCACCAATGTCCTCTGCGGCCGAATCGCCTATCATTCGCCTTTTGTCACCTTTTTTGGACTCTATCCAAAAGAGGATAAACAGATCGCTTTTGAGGCACTTGATCGCGTCAATATTTTAGAGAAAGCCTATAACCGGGCAGATGAACTGAGTGGAGGCCAGATGCAGCGCGTCGCCATCGCCCGCTCCCTGGCCCAGGAACCTATTCTACTCCTTGCCGACGAACCGGTGGCGAGTCTCGATCCATTGACCACCATCCAAGTCATGGACGACTTAAAGAGGATCAACCGAGAGCTGGGTCTTACGATGCTGGTCAACCTCCATCATGTGGACCTTGCCCTTAAGTATTCTACACGCATCATCGGTCTGCAGGCGGGAAAGCTAGTCTTTGACGGCCACGCCAAGGATGTCAACGATGAAGTTCTTAAGGAAATCTACGGAAGGGAACTGACCAGCAGCGAAGTCTTAGGTGAGGTGGAAGATGCGCCCTCCTCATAAGTTTTCAAGGGATATCCCGGAGAAACCTTCGGACATAAAGAGAAACCTTTCGATTGTTCTCTTTTTTGCACTCATCTATGCCGCTGGTAAATTCACGAGGTTCAACTTTTCAGACCTGATAGAAGGGATGTCTGAGGGCGGAGGATTTATCAAAGAGCTCTTTTTCCCCCCGGACTGGGCTTATATGAAAAGACTGATCGAGCCTATGAAGGAAACCATACAGATTTCGATCGTCGGAACTTTCTTTGGATCGATTGTAGCTATCCCCTTTGCGATCCTGTCTGCAAGAAACTTTCTTAGGATGCCGATTCTAACCGGGATTGTCAGGAACTTCCTCGGCTTATTCCGCACCATTCCGGCTTTGGTCTTTGCCGCCCTGTTTGCGTCCGTTTTTGGCTTCGGGAGTTTTCCGGGTATGATGGCTCTCATTGTCTTTACGGCTGGTCTTGTTGCCAAGCTGGGGTTTGAAGCGATTGAGAGTATAGACCACGGTCCGGTCGAGGCACTCGAAAGCAGTGGCGCTACGAAACTGAGCATACTTCGCTTTGCTATTATTCCTCAGATCCTTCCACAGTACCTCAGTTTTGTCCTCTACTCCTTTGAGATCAATATCCGCGCTTCCGCCGTGCTTGGATATGTAGGAGCCGGAGGGATTGCCAACTACTATAATCGGACACTTAGCTACTTGCAGTATGCCCGTGCGGGCAGTATTGTCCTTCTCACCTTTGTCGTCGTCATGGCGCTCGACCTGGTGTCGAGCCGCATTCGAGAGAGGTTGCTATGAAAAATACCATTCCAAAAGCTCCTCCTCTGAAAATCAGCACAGTCATCTATTCCATTCTCCTCACGGCCATTATTGTCTGGGGCTTGAGCGGTATCAATTACAAAGGCATCATGGATTCCGCGGGAGGTACGGTTCGAGCGATGGCTCGGGGAATTATTGACCCTGACTTTGAGTATCTCCGAAATATGACGATTGACGGTCTCCCCTATGCCATTTTAGAGACACTTGCCATAGCGATTGCTGGCACCTTTATTTCAGGCATTCTCTCTATCCCGTTTGCCCTGCTCGCTTCCCAGAATATCGTTGGAAAAAACATTTCAAAAATCGGGAAATTTCTCATCACCAGTATCCGCGTATTTCCCGAGCTTATCCTCGCGATCATCTTTGTCAAGATCGTTGGGCCGGGAGCTGTTGCGGGCGTCATGGCACTGGGTATCCACTCCATCGGTATGCTCGGCAAACTCTTCAGCGAATCGATTGAGAGCATGGATATGGGCCCTGTGGAAGCGTTGGAAGCCAGCGGTGCCAATGCCCTACAAAAACTTTTTCATGCTGTGATTCCGACTGTTATGACAGACTTAATGGGCTTTACGCTCTATCGTTTTGAGATCAATACTAGAGCCGCTTCTACCCTTGGTATCGTAGGTGCCGGTGGTATCGGTGCCCCGCTCATCTTCTCCATTGGTTCTCGCAACTGGTCGCGAGTATCTATCATTGTCCTCACACTGATCATCACCGTCATCATCGTCGACATGATCAGCGGAAACATTCGCAAACGACTTCAGTAACCTTATCCATATAGAAAGGAGAAACCCAGTTCTTTTGAACTCCGGTACTCATCATGAATATCCTCGTTACCAACGATGACGGCATCCATGCTAAAGGCATCGGTCTACTGATTGAAGCGGCTCGTGAATTCGGAGATGTCTACGTCGTCGCTCCCAATTCTCAGCAGTCCGCTGTTTCTCAGGGGCTTACCATCCATGAGCCCCTTCAGATCGAACAGATGGAAAACCTTTTTCAAGACATTACTTCGTATGCCATCAGTGGAAAGCCCGCTGACTGCATCAAAGTTGCGCTTGAATATCTTCGTTTTCCGATCGATATGGTTTTCTCCGGTGTCAATGACGGTCCGAATCTAGGCACGGATATCCTCTATTCCGGGACCGTGGCTGCCGCGTCAGAAGCAAGCATATTTAATATTCCGAGCGTCGCATTCTCCACTGATTTCGGTTGCTTTTCGATCGTAGAAGAAGAACTTCACTCCACTATTGAGTACGTTCTTCACCATAAGTTGCCTTCCCCCGGTAGGATCGTGAATGTCAACTTCCCTCTGAACAAATTCCGAAGGAGTAAAGGCATCCGCCTCACCACCCAGGGAATGCGTATCTTTTCCGCAAAATTCCGCCACGATGAAGGCAAGTACTGGCAGGAAGGAGACTGGGTTCATGTCCGAAACGAAAAAAATACGGATGTCACTGCAGTCTCAGAAGGATATATCTCCATTACACCACTGGGAACAGATAGAACCGATTATGAACTCCTGGAAGTATGGAGAGAACAGCAGATGAAACTCATGCAAAAAAAATAGGGCCACTGCCCTATTTTTGATTACCAAACATTCTTTGCACCAACTCAAGAGCGACGTTTAGCACAATCGCCAGAAGGATCGCATCCACAAAGGAGGGGATAAACACTCCCTTGATGAACTCCTGTCCTTTCCAGAGTGCCAGTGGCAGGCTGAGGACGCTTAGTATAATCCCCGGGATAATACTGATGCCCATCGTAAAGCATCCTGCTCCGACCAAAAGCCCCGCAAGGATCTTGATGAGTGTATGAAGCAGTGCCACGGCAAAACTGAGAATCAGCGCGCCCTGAATCGTTTCTATACTGATAAACCAGCCCAGATAGCTGAACAAATAAAGGAGAACGCCTGTCAGAACCCACTTGGTGAGCATTCGCATGATAACCTCCTGATTCTCGCCTATCATATCATGCTATGCTCTCTTTTTCTACTGAGCGGACTTGCTCTTCCAAAGAAATACCAATACACCTAAGATAATGAGGACGGAAGCGCTTCTCAAAGCAAGTTGTGTCTGATCGCCTGTAGCAGGCAGTCTGGGAACCGGTTCATTTTCTATCTTCATTTCCAGTTCATCCCTAAGTGCAAACGTTATCACTTCCGGTTTCATGTATCCCTTGGGAACATCCGTCTCTTCGATCGTATATGTTCCCGGCGTGAGTCCGCGAATAATTAGCGTGCCACCCTTCCCCGTATCGAGGACATCCGATCCGTCTTCTGAACGGTAATAGATATTGTTCTCCTGTCGAAAATAGATCTTCTCTCCGTCACGTCTGATGACAAATCCCGCTTTCAGCCCTGCTCCGCTCTCTTTGTCGACTTTCTTTATCTTTAGAGATGTCATTTTGTTTGTTACGTGAAGATCTATCTCCTCTTCCAGAGTAAATGAGATGTTATCCGCCCGGATATAGCCGTCCGGAACCAGAACCTCCTCGAGAGTGTAATCACCGGATGGAAGCGTTTCTATCCGAATGCTTCCATCCGCATTGCTCATCAGAAGGTGTTCTCCGGAAGTGTCAGGTCGATAGATCCCCTCGCTCTGAGTGAATTTTATGACCTTGTCACCTGAGAGGATGTGGAATCCTGCCTGAAGAGGCTTGTTTGTCTCGTGGTCCATTTTTCCTATCGTCACGACGGTCGGTTCATTTTCCCAACTCAGTTCCAGTTCTTCCTCTCCTTTGATTTCTATGCTCCATTCATCTGTCGTCTTTCTATAGCCTTCCGGCGCTTCTTTTTCTCTTATGAAGTACTTTCCATAGGCAAATTCCCATGCAACTTCTCCCAGATCATCACTTACTGCTTCCCCAAGAGAGATTCTTTCACCGTCCACTTCTGCTTCTATGACAAATGTCGCTCCCGCCAGTGCTTTTCCATCTCCTTTCTCAACCTTCAACACGCGCAGGTAACTGCGCTTCAGTTCATTTTTCTCCACTTCTACAGAAAAGACTCTGACTTCCCCGTCTTCCTCTGAGAAGGAAAAGCGGACAGGCAGTTCCTCTTCACTTAGAACATATGCCTCATGTGTCGCCAATTCCCTCACGGAGTATTTCCCCTCCAAGAGTGCTTCAAAAGAGCCTTCTCCTTTGTCGTTGACCTTAGATATTCCCATAAGAGTTCCCGAAGGCATCCCCATCATCTCTTCAGAGCTATAGAGACCGAAGAGAACTTCTTCTAATCCCTCAACGCCCAGAAAAAGTGACGGCTCCAGTTCTTTGAGAAAACGAAACTCTGCTTTTTGCTTTACATTGGTCAGGCTCTTCGACTGCATATGGAATCTTTGGTCAGGTGCCTGGGGTGTAAAGACAAGGGTGTATTCAGTGTCATCTTTTAGATAACCCGGAGGTGCTTCTATCTCTCTGAGAATATACGTCCCCAACTCCAATCCTTCAATGCGACTCACCTGATCTTCTGTGGCAAATTCTCTCACCACTTCTCCGTCTTTTTCCAAAACAAATCGAGCTCCCTTTAAAAAACGCGACTCAAAGACCGGAAGAGTGACAGTGTAGCCATGTTGATCCTGCTCTTTCCAGCCGATAAACTGTTCACCATACTTTTCCAACTCAAACACACCGGTCTGCGGAATGTTCTCGACTTCTATTACGGTCAACGGAGCGTCGATGGTGATCTCAATACGTCCTTCGTCAGGATCAAGAAAGTATCCATGGGGACCTTCTCGCTCCTCCAGCCAGTACGTGCCAAAGGGAAGTTTTTCAGGAAATGAGAGTGTCCCGGTTTCATCCGTGGTAAATTCTGTCAATGTTTCTATCTGAGGATATGTCACTTTCATGGCAATGGGCTCTCCCCCGCTCTCTTCACGATAAAGGGAAAATCTCATGCCGGACTGGGCAATCGCTTCTTTCGTCACCGCATCGATCTTCACGAGTTGAATCGAGGAAAGTAGTGGAGCGTTTTCCAGGCGAAGTGTCAGAACCTGATCAGCCAGCTCTATTTCAAACGGTTCAATCATCGCATAGCCATCGCTCACCGTCTCTTGAACCAATCGATACTTGCCCGGTGGCAAGAGAGTGCTCGTCGCAAAGCCGTTTTCTGCCGTGATCATTCGATCTACCGTCTCACCTGCGGCATTTTCGATCCGAAACTCGATCCCGCACTCTGCCGACTTCTCTTCACTTTCGAGCCATTCATTGTCCTCGAGATGCTTGCTGAGCTGAATTCTTGATAGCACAGGAGCATTATAAAAGACCGTTCCTTCCATCTCGACAAATGGTAAGACATCGAAAGGTTCGTGCCCTCCCCCCTGCATTTCCAGGAGTGTATTCAGCTTTTCTACTTCACGCAGATAGGATTGATAAAGTGGCGTGCCATTACGGGCAAGCTGTGTCCACTCTCCTTCGAGACTAAGGGCCAGCTCAATACCCGCCGGGTTGATTTCATAACCTTCCGGCGCTTCTGTTTCCACCAGTGCATATCTTCCAGGTTCTACAGCAGGCAGTGTAATTTTTCCATCCTCGCTACTCAGCGTAGCTATCGGCTCGCCTTCTTTATATGCTGAAGTCAAGTAGAAACTTTCGAGGCAGTAGAGTTCAAAAGAACCGCCACTCAAAGGGATCGCAAGATCAATGATTGATTCTTTATGGACAAGCAGTGGCCTGACAAGACGTTCATCTTCTATGCTCATTTCGACAAGTACGATAGGTGTCTTGTCATCCTCATATCGCAGACTGACACTTCTTTCTTCCGTACTTAAACTATATCCCTTCGGGGCAGTGATTTCTGTGATGGTATACTCACCCAGAGACAGAGGACCTGACGTCGCTTTTCCTTGAGCGTCCGTTGTAAGGCGCTCCATTTCTCTTCCGTCTTTCTTAATTGAAAAGACGCAGCCAGCTAGAACACTCCCATCCGAAGCATCCTTTTTAGTAAGAATGATCTGTCCGCGAACTTCCTCATTTGTAAGCGTTCGCTCTGTCTTTTCTCCGCTCTGGATGTCGATGGCATATGTGCTTTCATCGAGAAAATAGGGCGCTACAGTCTTCGTCTCTCGAAGATAGTATCTGCCCTCTCGAAGTGAATCTATCAACAATTTCCCCTTCGCATCTGTCACACCCCGGAAGACTTCTTCATGGAATGTACTGTCTTTGTACAGGGCAAATTCCACTCCCGGGATCAGTGTCTGATCACTTCCGGTTTTTGTCAGTTCAAAAAGACCATGCTTGTCCACCTCGATAGCGATGGTCGTTTCCAAGGGAGCCGAAACACGGAAGATACCCAAGTCCTGGATCCTGTCGTTTTCACTTTCATATACGAAAGAAACACCCCTTTGAAAAGTAGCATGAGCTAATACGATTTTTCCGTCGCTGGCGTCCTCTGTAGCGGTGATTTCCAGTTCATTGCCTACGATCCGTACATGGACCCCTTCCGGTGCAGATTGCACTGTGTAGTACTGCAGACGTTGATTCTTATCCTGCAGGCTCTGTGTCTCGTCGATTTTCAGCAAAAGGGATTGAGTAGCAAACTCAGGAATCTGAAACGCCGCGTCAACCTCTTCTTCCAGTTGCGCTTTCCACTCTGCATAGAGTTCGTTGAAAGAGCGATTGATTTCTCCGCTGAGGTGTCGCCAGGTTACAGTGGCAGTACCCATTGTCCCAAGAAAATCAGGATTACTCCCATAATACTCCACGGGGATCGTCTCCCAG
>CALFKA010000272.1 GCA_937880545.1 uncultured Clostridia bacterium
CAGTGTTTCTTCTGCGATAGAGAGAAATTCCTCGAGCTCTTCTTTGGTGTAGTAGTTGTCGTCAGGATTATCTTCCTTTGGGCTTGTTTTTCCTTTAGGAGACAGAATGAGATCGCAGGGGTTTGTTTTAATCATTCCGAGTCGCATGGCATGCTTGAAAACTGCCGATGCGTAGTTCAGCACTTTTCGATACCCGACAAGCTTTTTTGCCCAGTCATTGACAGCGCCTTGCATGATTTGTGGTGTGACAGCTGCCACTCTATACTCACCAAGAGCAGGGAGAATATGATTTCTAAAATGACTAGTGGTTTTTTGATAGGCGGACTCTTTCACCGTTTCTTGATAGATCGGTGCCCAGATCTCGTACACGCTTTGATACGTGCTTTTTGTGTAGTCCTTCTTCTCGCCACCTGATAGGATTGTTCCCATGGCAATAGACGCTTCTGAGCGCGTTTTAAAGCCCCTACGACAAACTTGTCGTCTCTTCCCGGTCAGTGGATCTGAAGGAAGATCAACTTGAAACATGTAATACGTTTTTCCATCTTTCTTTTTATAGCTTTTGATAGCCATGTTTTGCCCTTTCTCTTGAAATCATGATACAATTTGAGTACACAAAACCGCCCATTTGCTAGGCCTGGTGAGTGTGTGCCCCCAGTCGCCGCTGGGGGTTATTGCTTTTTTAGATTCTAGGTTTTCCATTTACGGAGAATTGGATCATCAATAAGTATCCAGTTTCGCCAACTACATTATCAACATTCGGCAAGCTATATCCTTCACCGCTTAGCCTTCCCCAAATCTCTACTGTGTCACCGATTTCGGCTTCATCTTCGCCAACGCCAATCATTTGGACCGGCATAACATAACCTGCATCATTTTTAATTAACCAAACAGGGTTATTACCAAATTCCTCATGCGTTCCTTGTGCTAAAAGTTCTCCCTTGAAGTAATATGGATACGCTGTGAAGTTGTGATTTCCTTTTGTGACTAATACTTTGCCTGGCCCTGCCGGATGCTCCAAAGCATTTGCCTCGCAAACATCTTTTGACCACTCTTCTGTTGAGGTTGTCTCTTCTTCGACTAACTCAAGATCTTCTTCTACTTCTTGGACTTGTGATGGTGCGGGCTTCGGATCCGTTGCAGGTGTCTTGTTCCCGGTCCCGCATGAAATTAATAAAGACATTAATAATATGATTGTAAGAGTTCTTCTCACGTCTCCTCCCTTGCCATTTCGAGTTCAATGGCGACCGTGTCAGTCCTGTTGTAGTGTCCACTGAGTATGTGCTGGAGCTCATGTTCATAAGCTTTACGCTGAGCCTCATCGCATAGTTTTGCATTAATAATGATTGTATAGCCCTCCCCATGTGGGCGCGTATATCCTTTAATCGTCTCGGGTAGATCTACCAATACAGTATTAATGCAGGACGTCATTTAATCTTCCTCCTTGCCCTCCAGTCTCTTCGCTATTGCGATAAGCGCCTCAATGTCTTCTGGGGGTACTTTTCTTACTGTCGACATTAAGATTCGCAGCTTAGGGTCGTTATGTATCTCTATCGCAAGCCTCTCGGACTCGGGATCCAGATAGTATGAATGCTCTTCTTTACGCTCTGTTGGTTGATACTCGTTTCCAAATTCGTCATACCAAACTGATCTTCTCACATGAGTCTTTCCAATGACATAGTCCATGTCTATATTAAAGAAATCAGAAATTGCTTCAAGTAGCTCAACAGACGGCATTCTGTCGCCGCGCTCAATCATGCTCACTGTGCTTCCAGATACACCAAGGCTTTTGCCCAACTCTTCTTGAGTAAGACCTTTCTTTCTTCTTTCCTTTTTTAATATAGTGCCAACTTTAGTCACATTCACCTCCCTTGTATTTACATTATACACTATCTGTGGAATTTTTAAATACAAAAATACACTTTTAGTGTTGACAAAAAAGAAGTGATGAATTACACTTAGAGTGCAAATAAGTAAAGGAGGTGAGAGTCTTGTCTGAGATGATTGATCGCAAGATCATAGGGCGCCGTATGGCTGAGCTCAGAGGTGGTCGCACACAAGAAGAAGTAGCAAGGGCAATAAACGTTAGCATTTCAGCTTTATCTTCTTACGAGCTTGGCGAGAGGATCCCCAGAGATCCAATAAAAGTGCGCATTGCAAACTACTTTGGCGTATCAATACAGTCAATTTTTTTTGACTCATAATCGCACTTAGAGTGCAATTACCAGTGTTCGTTAGCATTACAAATATTACCAACAGCTCTGTCCTTATTTAAGGACAATCCAAGTAATTTCCGGGAAGGAGGAAACAGAAATGGAAATAGAAAAACTAGCATTTATTACCCAATTTATTGC
>CALFKA010000273.1 GCA_937880545.1 uncultured Clostridia bacterium
CGGGAGGACAGTTCATAACCATGTGGGTTACCGTATTTGTCGGTGTCGTAGGAGGACTCGGGCTCTTTCTTTATGGAATGAAGCTCATGGCAGAAGGTCTCCAGAAATTTGCAGGCAATAAACTAAAAGGCCTGGTGGAAGCCTTTACCAGCAATCGCTACATGGCTATGCTGGTGGGGCTGGTCGTCACCATGATCATACAGAGCTCCTCTGCCACCTCAGTTATGGTCGTCGGATTTGTCAACGCCGGCATCATGACTCTCACTCAAGCGGTGGGCATCATCCTCGGTGCCAACATCGGCACCACCATCACCGGGCAGATGATCTCGTTTGACCTTCAGCTGGTCGCCCCTGTTGCCCTGGGGCTTGGCGTACTCCTCACCTTCTCCAGCAAGAAGGTGCGCACCCGCAATTTCTCTGAAATATTGGTAGGCTTCGGTCTCCTTTTCATCGGCATCGGCATGTTAAAAGCAGCCCTTTCTCCGCTGGAAAACGTGCCGGCCTTTCGTGAGTCTCTCATCCGCTGGGGACAAAATCCCATCCAAGGGATCCTCATCGGCTTTATCCTCACCGTTCTTGTCCAGAGTTCTTCCGCCACCATCGGCGTGCTCATTGCTCTTGCTTCTCAGGGGCTCATCCCCTTCCAATCTGCCCTCTACATAATTTATGGCGACAATATAGGCACATGTACTACCGCGCTCATCTCAAGTATCGGTTCCTCCCGAAATGCCAGACGAGTCGGCGTCATGCATATGTCCTTTAACGTGATCGGCACGCTTCTGTTTGTCCTCCTCCTGGGAGGACCGCTGACCAGGATTGTCACACAGCTCAATCCCGGAAATGTCTCCCGCCAGATCGCTAACGCGCATACCATTTTCAACGTCGTCAACGTCGCCCTGCAACTGCCATTTGCAGGCGTGCTGATAAAGATCTCCGAGCTCATCGTCCCCGGGAAAGCGGAAGCTGAGCCTACGCAGTTTCTCACGCATCTCGATTCGCGCATGCTCAGAACGCCCTCCATCGCTCTTAAAAATCTTTTCCTCGAGTGTGATGACATGGCAAAGCACGCAAGAGAGTCCCTCACCAAAGCGCTCAAGGCCTTTGAGACGCAGGATAAAGACGATGTTCTGGATGCACTGGAGTTTGAGCGCCAGGTCAACCGCTATCAGAAAAATATCATGGAGTATCTCCAAGAGCTCTCCTCCACTCCGCTTTCTGAAAGCGACAGACGCCGGGTGGACTCATTGTTCAATACTGTCAGTGACATCGAACGCATTGGATACCACGCAGAAAACATAGCGGAGCTGGCAGAAATCTATATCGATCAGAATATTGTATTCGATCAGCTGGCCCAAGAGGATGCGGAGCAGATTCTTGAAAAGCTCTTCATGGGCTTCGATATGGCCATGGGTGCCTTCCGCGAAGGAAACCTTGAAAAGGCACATGTCGCCCGAGGGATTGAAAAGGAAATTGACTTCCTTGAAAAAACAGCGAGAAGAAAGCAGATCAAGCGCATGCACGGCAAGAAAGCCAGCATCGATGCCGGCATCATCTTCCTCGATCTTCTCAGTAATCTCGAACGTATCTCGGACCATTCCAAAAACATTGCCGAATCCCTGATAGGGGTGCAGGCCAGAGCCTAGAAAAGTGATCTATGAAAAAACCTGATGCTATTATCTTTGATCTTGACGGAACATTATGGGATTCCACGGAGGGCATATACGATGCCCTCATGTCACTAAAAGAAGACTTCCCGGAAGGCACGCCTCCCATCTCAAAAGAAAAACTTGACAGCTGCATGGGATTGCCGATGGATGAAATCTCCCGACGCCTATTTCCCACAGCAAAAGAAGAAGACCGCGACGCCATGATGGAGCGCTTTACAGAGTATGAACTCCAACATCTGAAAAGAGTAGGAGGAACGCTCTATCCCTGCATTGAAGAGATGCTCAAGGACCTCAGCCAGGACTACCCTCTCTTCATCGTCAGCAACTGCCAGCTCGGCTATATCGAAGTCTTTCTCAAATACTACGGATTTGACAAGTACATTACTGACCACCTCTCTTGGGGGGCAACAGAGCGCCCCAAAGGAGAAAACCTGGTCACCATCGCTGAAAAACATGCTCTTCAGACACCGATATATATTGGTGACACCCGAGGAGATGAACTTGCTGCCAGATATGCAAACATGAAGTTCGTCTTCCTCCCATATGGTTTCGGGAAAGCAGAAGCTCCGGACCTGACTATCAGCGATCTTTGCCAACTAAGAGACCATTTGAAGGAATTATCATGGGATTAGAACGAACAAAAGAACATCTAAAAAAATATGACGCCCACGAGCGAATCCTCCTGTTTGAAGAGTCCCTGGCTACCGTGGCACTCGCCGCAGAAGCACTCGGGGTGGAACCTGATCGCATCGCCAAATCCCTTGGCTTTCGAACAAACGAAGGACCCATCATCGTCGTCGTCAGTGGGGAAGCTCGTATTGACAACCGCAAATTCAAGGAGCAATACCACCAGAAGGCCAGGATGCTCAGCGCCGAGGAAACAGCTCAGCATCTGAAGATGCCTGTCGGAGGTGTCTGTCCTTTCGGTGTGCCCGAAGACGTTCCGGTCTACCTGGATATATCCCTGAAGAAGTACAAGACCGTCTACCCTTCCTGCGGCGCTATCAACTCAGCCATTGAGCTGACGCCCGAAGAGATCGAAGAGTTCAGCCGGGCACTCACATGGGTCGACGTCACAAAAGATCTTCTCTAAAAGCAAGCAGACATCCTACTAGAAGATGTCTGTTTTTTTATTGAGTAGACTCTTTCAAGAGAACAGTCCCTCTCCGCGAACACTCAGATAGACGATGAGGACGTTGAGAAGCAAACCCACAATGATCAAAAAGCGGTCGTACAACGATGAGTAACTCATCGCACCGGCTGCATTTATTAAAAACAGCAAGACACTTACGATGACGCTTGAGATGCGCACCACCTTCAAAGGCGCCAAAAGACTTAGCAGGGCCATGACAACCGGTGCCAGCATGAGAAGAGCGGCCAGAAACAGCATGGTCTGATTCATCGGCTGCCCGTCCATCCAGCCTGCCTGTTCTCCTTTTTCATAGAGCCGCAGGACATCTCCGATGAGGTAGAGAAGAACCAGAGCGAACCAACAGGCACTAAGCCTCAGCGACGTAGTATCGATCGTCATTTCAAGCCTCCATCCTGATCACAGCAGCTCCCACTTTACTCCCTCGATCCACGTAGGCGTGAGCTTCTATTATCTGATCAAGTGAAAACTCTCTATCCACCAGAGCGCGAAGAGTCCCTTCTTCAAATGCCTTTTTCAGCTCTTCCACCTGTGCACGCGTTTCTTTGGCGACATCCGAAGAGGCGACGGTTATATATCTGCCATCTGATTTCATTCGCTTCACCACTTCCTTTTTGTCGTATCTTCCCACTGCATCAAAGATGATGTCATAGTCATGATCGGATTCCTGTGTCCAGTCCGACTTTCGCTCAAAAACCTTCCGAGCACCCAGTTCGCGAGCGATCACTTCGTGTGCCCTGCTACTCACAGCATGGACGATGAGCCCCTTTCTAGCACACAGCTGCAGTGCGCTGGATCCGACGGCACCACTTCCGCCAAGAATCAATATTTTCTGTCCTTTTCTATAACCTGCTTTTTCCAGAAAGTACAGAGCCGCACTTCCGCCAAAGAGAAGAGCGACCGCTTCAGCATCTGTTGCACCCTCCGGAAGGAAAGTAAGAGGTGCTTTTTCTTTGATTTTCAAGTACTCAGCGTGTGCCCCGAATTGCATCCCTTCTGTCGAGCCAAAGAGACGATCTCCCACCTTGAACTCCCTGCACTCCGCTCCCGTCTTCTCCACGGTCCCTGAAAAACAATGACCGAAAACAGGTTGACGAGGTTTTGAGATTCCCATCATCAGGCGCATGATGATATTCAAGGGAAACGGTGCATGTAGGCTTCGCATACGCACGTCTGCACTGTCAACTGTTGTCGCATGAACTCTTATGAGCAGTTCATCTCTCTTTATCTCAGGCACAGGCCATTCGACGACCCGGATTACAGAAGGATCTCCATACTTCGTGCAGAGGGCCGCTTTCATTTTTCTGCCTCTTTTCTTATAAACACTTCTTCTAAGGGCTTCTCGAATACATCTGCGATGGCATAGGCCAGCTCTAATGAAGGAGCATACTTTCTGTTTTCAATCGCCAGTATCGTCTGGCGGGTGACACCCACCTTATCAGCCAGTTCTTGCTGCGTCATTTCATTGCTTAAAAAACGAAGGAGGCGGATTTCATTGTGGATTTCCCATTTCTTTGCCACCTCTACCCCCTCTCGTAAAACCAGGCATAGGACAGCCAGAAAGTTAATGAAGCGACTATTACAGTAAAGGCCAGAGTAGAAAAGAATACACTGAGAGATGTGCCAAAAGCCAACATCGCCATAGAGAGAAAGAAGCCCAGACTAAATACGATACTGAAGTTCTTCAGGACCTTCTTCTCAAAGAGCTGGTCTCGCTCATCGACGACCTCATCAAATCCCCTCCCACCTTTTGCCTTTTCACGCAAGGTGAGTGCGATAGTGAGGAGTACATTGAGGACCACCATGCCGCCCAGAAGAAGTAAAAAGAATTTGCCCCAACTTCGGGTAAGATCCTCTGCCGATGCAAATGCTTTGTTCTGTTGAAGAAAATACAGAATGGCAAACCATACGACATTCGTGATGCTCGATCCGATCGCTACCTTTGTCCGTTCTGTCATCCTTTGCTCCTTGTCATCTTTGTTATACTCAATGTATGCTTTTTTATACTTTATGTCAAGCATATTTTCCATAAAAAGAGTTCCGTAAAAAATCGCCCTCTTTGAAGAAGGCGATAAGTGAAGGAGATAGACTTCCGTATTTAGCGGAGGTTGATTCTCTTAAGTTCTCTATGGACCAGTAAAAAACTGATGACGATGAACACAAAGGAGAACATAAAGGCAACGAATCCGATATCCACATAGGCTGAGGCAGGAATCATCACACCGCCCTCCATCATGCCGCCCACAGAGTCAACAGGTCTTTCCGTTACGAGCTGAATCATCTTATACCAGCGGGGATTTAGATAGATCCTCAGTGAGAGAGGAATTTTCGAGCTGACAAAGTTGATAAACATATTGAACAGGTATTGACCGACAATAACGATGGCAATCCCCCCGCCTCCAAACCTCTGGAGACGCTTGTTCAGTCCGAGACTGATGCTAAGAGAGTAGGCGGCAAAAAAGCTCGGGTACGCAAAGAGCATAAGTCCCACAATGAGAAAGACAGCAGGCCATCCAAGGTAGTCAAGCACCGTTTGAACAATACTCGTCGCTCTCAACTGGGAGTAGAAAGGACCCAGGGAAGCTCTCGTCAACAGGTAGAGGCCAAAGAAAATGATGAAGAGACTGATCAGGTGCAAGAAGAAGCCACTGATGAGCTTTGCCCACAGTCTCTGCGACGGGGTAGCGGGCAGAGTATGCGTCAGATAGCCTTGTGCAGAATAGAAGTGCCTGTAGTAGTGTGCGACCATTGTAAAAACGATGAACCCTATGGCGACAAGTATGGTGAGTGTACCCACGACAAAGCCAAGGCCTGCAAATGTTTTATCAGGAAAAGAGGTGTTCGATGCGGCGGCTATGGAGCCTATTAGGACCATCAGGCAGATAAGCAGGGGCTTCCACAGCATTTTTCTATAGAACCTCAGATCGAGGGCAATGAGTTTAGCCAACATGTCTTACCTCCTTGTTTTTGTAGATCTTTCGGAAGTAGGCATCAATGCTCATGTTTTCTTCCTGTCGGACCTTCTCGACGTCGATGTCTTTGAGGATTCTGCCTTCATCCATGAAAAGCACTCGCTCAAAGATGGACTCCACTTCGGACACAAGGTGAGTAGAGAGAAGCATCGCACTTCCGGGGTGGTAATTCTGAAGAATTTCTCTGAGGATCGTCTCTCGGCTTAAGGGATCTACTCCACCCATCGGCTCATCCAGGATATAGAGCAGACACTCCCTGCCCATGACGAGACTCAGCTGCGCTTTCTCCTGCATGCCCTTACTCATGTTGCGAAGAGGTGCTTCTTCTTCTATCTGAAACTCTGTGAGGATGTGTCTGGCCTTCTCTTCAGAGAAGTCGGGATAGAAGTTGCGGAAAATTTCAAAGGCCTCTCTCATGGTGATGGACTCCCAGAGATAGGTTTTCTCCGGCAGATACGATACGAGATGGAGGGATTCTCTGGGAGCTCTGCCATCGAGAAGGATCTCTCCCTTATCCGGCTGCAACAGTCCCATAATAAGCTTGATGAGCGTTGTCTTGCCGCAGCCATTGGGACCGAGCAGCCCCGTAATCTGTCCCTCTTCGATTTGAAAGCTCAGATCTAGTACGCCCCGGGCTGAGCCATAGCTCTTACTGACATTTGTCAGTTCAATCAGTTTGTTCATGTTGTTGCCCTCCGATCATTCGGTGAATATCTTTCTTCTCAATGCCTAGTGCTCGCATCTTCTCGAGGAAATCCTCGAGGTATTGTTTTGCCATCTCTTCCTGCAAGGCTCTCCTCCGCTCTTGTGTCAGCGTGACAAATCGTCCTGTTGTTCTCTCAGACTTCGTAAATCCGTCCCGATCCAGCTCTGAAAAGGCTTTTTGTACTGTATTGGGATTGACGCCATACAGTAGGGCGACGTCCCGTACACTTGGGAGCTGATCTCCATCCGAGAGCTCTTCACGCACAAATTTCTGCTTATAGATGTCGATGAGCTGCAGATAGATGGGCAGTTCGTTATTAAATGAATAACTCACACTCAGACCTCCTGTTATCTATTGTACCATTACATTAATACACATGGGGTTTCTTGTCAAGCAAAAAAAGAAAAAACCCTGAAAAGGGTTTTAGTAACGCGCTCAAACCTTGCGTTATCAAGCTTCCAGGCGCTCTCCGGTATCAGTGTCAAATAGATGAATCTTATCCGGTTGGAATTCTATATGGACCCTTCCGCCGCTTTGAATGCGAGAACTGGCTTGCGCCTTCACCGACATCAGCTCTTCCTGCCAGCGAAAATAGATATTGAGATCACTTCCCAAAAGCTCAGTGACAATTACCTCAGCAGGAACTCCCTCTGTGGCCAGATGCATGTGTTCCGGACGGATTCCCAATGTTACAGGGCGACCCAGGTACTTCCTCAATGACGGATCCATCTCCACATGATGCGCTTCCTCTTCTTTCAGGAAAGTAAAGACCACCTTTGCCTCCCTCTCCTCTAACTTCCCCTTCAGGAAGTTCATCTGAGGTGAGCCGATGAAGCCGGCGACAAAGAGATTGGCAGGGCGATGGTAGATCGTTTCGGGATCTGCGACCTGTTGAATCAGTCCGTCATTCATGACACAGATCCGGGTTCCCATCGTCATCGCTTCGGTCTGATCATGCGTGACGTAGATAAAGGTTGTCTGCAGGTCCTGGTGGAGTTTGATCAGCTCCGCCCGCATCTGCACTCTGAGTTTTGCATCGAGATTTGACAAAGGCTCATCCATCAAAAAGACACGGGGTTTTCGGACGATGGCTCTTCCCAGCGCCACACGCTGGCGCTGACCTCCGGAGAGCTTTTTTGGTTTATTTTTCAAGAGATGGCTGATGCCGAGGATCTCTGCTGCTCGGCTGACGCGTTCATTGATCTCTTCTTTTGGCGTCTTCTGAAGTCGAAGCCCGAAGCTCATGTTCTTCTCTACACTCATGTGTGGATAGAGCGCATAGTTTTGAAAGACCATGGCGATGTCGCGGTCTTTTGGATTGACTTCGTTGACGACTTCATCTCCTATCAAAAGTTCGCCCTTACTGACTTCCTCGAGTCCCGCCACCATACGAAGAGTCGTCGATTTCCCGCAACCCGAAGGACCGACCAGAACCATAAACTCCTTGTCCTCAATCAGAAGGTCAATCCCCTTCACTGCTTCAAATCCATTGGGGTAGATTTTCCAGACTTCTCTTAATTCTACGCTTGCCATTTCTCTTGCTCCTTCAGATATGTCATGAGCCACTCACCGGCCGATTGAATGTTTTCAAACACCCAGTCTGCCTGTTGAACTTCCCTCGAGCCGATGCCGATCGCCTTCATGCCTGCCGCCTGTATGCTTTCAATCCCGGCAGCTGCATCCTCAACGCCCAGGCACTCTTTTGGAGAAAGCTCCAACAGCTCTGCTGCCTTCAGGAAAATCTCCGGGTCGGGCTTTCCACACTTGACGGAGGCGGGGTCTACAACGGCATCAAAGTATTTTTCTATTTCCATCTTCTTCAGCAGGTAGCTCCCACTTCTGCTGGCGGAAGCCAGCGCCAAGCGGAAGCCCCGTTTTTTCAGATCTATGAGGAGCTCCAGTGCGCCCGACTCCAGATTTTTTGGTGTCACCCTGGCAATCATCTCCCGGTAGAGGTCGTTCTTGTGATCCGCAAGGGCCTTTTTCTGCGCCTGCGTGAAGTCCTTGTCTCTTCCAATGGCCTGCAGCACCAGTTCCAAAGAGTCCATCCGGGAGATCCCCCTGACAGCGTCTTTGACACTCTCGGGAAGTGTCCCTCCCAGTTCCTGCGCCAGTGCCGCCCATGCATGGAAGTGCTCTTCACTCGTGTGGGTGAGGACGCCATCCAGGTCAAAGGCAACTCCCTTAATCACAGGGTACCTCCTTCCAGCACATCTGTAAGGAGATACTCCTCTCCCTCGATGAGCACCTCAATAGGACTGCCGCTTAGAAGTTCCAGTCGATACCCCTCCCCAACCTCAAGTTGCAGCCGCCTGCCTCTGTAGCGGAAGGGGAAGCGGTATCCCTGCAGTTCCTTGGGTCGTCTCGGCCGAAGCGCCAGACGCCCTCCTTGGGAGCGAAGACCGGCAAAGCCTGTGAGGATGCTCAAGACAGATCCCGCGACATTGGCCATATGAAGGCCGTCCTTTGTATTGCCATGAGTATTGTGGAGATCCATGTAGAGAGAGTCGCGGAAATACTCATATGCCTTATCAAGGTCTCCCAGACGCGATGCCATGATCCCATAGACGCACTTGCTTAGTGATGAGTCGTGAGTCGTGCGAGCTTCATAATAATCAAAACCCCGCCGCATGATATCTTCCTCCGCTTCCTCCATAGTGTACGCAAGGATCGTATCGGCCTGTTTCAGCACCTGGTGACGGTAGATGCTTAAGGGGTGAACGTTCAAAAGAAGAGGCTGGAGATGGCGGTTTGCCTCAAGATCCCAGGCAGGTTTATGGAGAAAAGAAGAATCCTGTGCGTGGATGCCGAGCCGATCATCATAGAGGAGTACCATCTGCGCAGCGGCTTTTTGAAACTCCCCCAACTCATCCTCTGTCAAGCCGATTTTCTCTGTCACCCGCTGCAATGCTTGTGGATTCCTCCTCTGTAAGACGTCATAGACCGTGCGAGCGCTCCGGAGATTCTTTCTTGCGAGGAGATTGGTGTAATAATTGTCATCGACGATCGCCGTATATTCATCGGGCCCCGTCACATTAAAGATGTGAAAGCCCTCTTCATCAAAGTGCCCCACTTCCAGCCAGAGGCGTGCCGTCTCAAAGATCACCTCCGCCCCAAAATCTGCCAGCATGTCCACATCGTCGTGCATTTCATAGTGTGCCATCATCGCGTGGGCGATATCGGCGCTGAGGTGATACTGTGCACTTCCAGCGGGAAAATATCCAGAACACTCGATACCGGAGATGGTTCTCCAGGCGTAACAGGCACCCCTTTTCTGTCCCATGACGAGCGAGCGTTTTCTCGCTTCCTCCAATATCTGATAGCGATACGCAAGCATCGGTGTGGCAAGCTCCGGTCTCAGCCACTCAAATACCGGAAGGAGATAGATCTCGCTATCCCAGAAATAGTGACCTTCATAGCCTTCCCCGGAGAGACCTTTCGCAGCAATATTTCCCCAAGGACCTCTCGGAGCGTTTTGAAAGAGTTGATACTGAAGATAGTGGAGAGCCCTTTGCTCTTCTACATCTCCTTCTATGGTTACGGCGCTCTCTTGCCAGAAGTTCTGTAAGATCTGTGCCTGTTCCGCCTTTAGCTCAGCATACGAACTGTTACTGCTCACATCCTGAAGCCTTAAAAGTTCCCCCGCAGGATCTTCATAGTGATAGCTATCACTGAGGTGCAGGCGCTTTTCTAAATGGAGAGTTCCTCTTCCTCTGGCTCTGGCTCTCGCCACCTCTTCCTCAACTTGAAACGTCAGAGGGGCGTCCGAATGATGTGTGATACAGGCCTGCAGCGAGGCTTTTGTGGAGGCAGTATAGCCTTCATAGAAAATCTTCTCTTGGATGACCTCCAGTCGCTTTGTCATGAGGAGGCGCTCTTCATGCTGGCCCACTCGCGGATCATCGGAGTCAGAGAAATTATAGACTTCTGCCTGCACCAAGCTCTCCGCTTCGATCTCTCCTTCATAGTCCACATCGAGGGAATAGACAAAAAGCCCCGGTTCTTTTAGAGAAGCCATCCGCTCATAGCGAATATGCGCTCTTTTTTCGCCCTTCATGTAGTCGAAGGCTCTTAGCGAGATGCCCTCCTCCATGCGCAGTTCATGGCGATAGTTCTCTACACTTTCCGGCGTCAGCTCCACCGCTTCGCCATCAAGTAGAACTCTTATGGTCTGTGTGTCAATAATGCGCACCAGTTTGTCGGTTTTATCAGGAAAGCCAAAGGCCTTTTCGGCATGAATCATAGGCACCCGGTCATAAAAACCATTTATGTAGGTGCCGCGGATAGCAATCTCCTCGGGTGATTCACTGCGTGAAGCCCGCACGCCAAGGTAGCCATTTGATAGGCTAAAAAGCGTCTCATCGAGGGCAGGCTCAAAGAAAGGATCATTCTGCGTAAAGACTCTCATACCTACTCCTTCACAGCCCCGGCGGTAATGCCACTGATTATCTGCTTCTGGAAGAGCAGCACAATAAACAGGGTCGGGATGGTCACGATGACCGTGGCAGCCGTCACCTGTCCCCAGAAGATCTCAAACTGCCCCCTTAGAAAGGAGATGGCCACCGGCGCTGTGTGCCAGGCTTCATTGCCATTAAGTGTAAGGGAGAGAAGAAATTCATTCCATACGCCGATAAAGGTCATGATCGCTGCCGTGAAGATCCCCGGCATCGCCAGCGGAAGAATGATGCTGAAAAATGTCCTGGCTTTTGACGCCCCGTCCATGATCGCGCTCTCCTCCATTTCTCTTGGTATTTTCGAGAAGTGACTCACGAGGATGAAGATGGAGATCGGCAGGGCAATCATCGAGTAGGGCAGCGTAATAAAGTACGAATTCGTCCAACCGAGGCGGACAAAGGTTCTATAAATAGGCCCGATGACGATCATTTGAGGAAACATGCTGGTCGCCAGAATAATGATCAGCATCGCTCTTCTTCCAAGGAACTTCAGCCTTGCAATAGCATATGCTGAAAGAGAGGCAATGGTCGTGACATAGACAGTGGTGATCGTGGAGATGATCAAACTGTTTTTTAAGGCATTTAAGATATTGCCACGAAAGAGAGTCTGATAGTGCCGGAACGACATATTGTCAGAAAAGATGCGAAGAGCTTTTCTCCCCCAGATTTCACTCTCCGGCTTCATCGATGTCAGAAAGACCCAGATGAAGGGAAAGACGATGATCAGGAGGTAGAGGGAGATGGCCATCAGCAGATATTTTTCACTTTTTGATTTCATCTCTTTCCCCCTAATCTTCAATCAGTTTGACATTGAGTGATTTGACATAAAGCAGCGTAATCAACCCGACGGCAAGCGCCATGATCAGCACAATTGCTGCCCCGTAGCCAAACCGTGTTTGCGCAAACATCACCTTGTAGGCGTAGATGGAGATAGATTCTGTCGATCCCCCCGGTCCCCCGCCCGTCAGCACAAAGATGAGGTCAAAGACCCGGAAGGCATCGAGCGTGCGGAACAGAAGAGCCACAAAGATACTCGACTTCAACAGAGGAAGCGTAATAAAGCGGAACTGATCCCAGCGATTGGCTCCCTCCAGTGAAGAAGACTCATACAATGAATGCGGTATGGTCTGAAGGCCTGCCAGAAGCAGGAGGGCCATATAGGGTGTCGTCTTCCAGACATCGGCGATGATGATCGACAGAAGAGCTTTCCCGGAGTCCAGGAGCAGATCGGTGGAGCGGGAAATGATCCCAATGGAAGAAAACAGATGGGCGACGATCCCGCTGGAGCCATCATATAGGTAGGACCACATCATGGCGGCGACAGAAGTCGGAATCGCCCAGGGAATCAGAGACACCGTGCGGATCAGGCCTCGCCCCCGCATGGCTTTGTTCATAATCAGTGCCAGGGCAAGCCCCAGTACCAACTCCAGCGCCACGGAGATGACGGTAAAAATAAGCGTGAAACGCAGCGTGGAGTGCACTCTTCGATCACTCAGCACATTAGTGAAGTTCTTTGCGCCGGAAAAGTTGGAGCCGATGATACTCGTCTCCAATTCGCTCGCCACGGCCTCCATATCTTCGGGACTGTAGAATGTATCTTCAATCCTATACAGAGAATCGAGATCCGCGAGAATTTGATCCTTGTATTCTGTAATCTGACCAAGCTGCTCACCGCTGATCTTTACCACCGGCTCCAGCCCCTGAACAATATTCGCCTCTACATAGGCATCAAAAGTATCCACTTCTTTTCGAAGGGAATCGATAGCCG
>CALFKA010000274.1 GCA_937880545.1 uncultured Clostridia bacterium
ATCTATGCGATGGGCGATGAGTGCATCCACGCCCTCCACGATGTTAGTCTGGAAATCGCCAGGGGAGAACGTGTCTGTGTATTGGGAACATCCGGTTCCGGCAAGTCGACACTTCTGAATATGCTCGCAGGTCTTGAGCCCCCGACAAAAGGGGTGATAGAGATCGGGAATAAACGTCTCGATCTGCTCTCAGAAGATGAGTTGACCACATTCCGGTCGCTCAATATCGGATTCGTTTTCCAGTCCTACAATCTTATCCCCACCCTGAACGCTCTGGAGAACGTCAGCTTGGGGCTGACCTTCAAGGGAATCCCCCGCCAGAAAAGAAATCGCATGGCCGCGAAGATATTGACCGATGTCGGGCTGGGAGACCGCCTGAATCACCGACCCAGTGAACTTTCAGGGGGTCAGCAACAGCGCGTCAGTATCGCCAGAGCCTTTGTGGGAAATCCTAAGATCGTCTTTGCCGATGAGCCGACAGGAAATCTCGACAGCAAGACATCGGAAGAAGTCCTGCGCGTCATCACAGACCTGACGGCAAAACACCGGCAGACACTTCTGATCGTCACCCATAACGAGCAGATTACACAGTACTGCGAACGGACTTTCCGCATGAAAGACGGACGCATCGATGAAGTCATCGTCAACGAAAGAGAGATCTCATGAAACGTAAAACTACTATCCTGGTCCTTCTGGTTTTTCTCCTCGTACAGTCCCTGTCCTTTGCCACGCCCGTCACTCCCGGTGGCAACCAGAAAAACCTCCCCAAACTGATCCTTTCGGATTACTCCCTCTCTCCTGAAACACCTAAAGCCGGAGAAGAGTTCGAGCTTTCCATGACATTTTTCAATTCCAACAAAGACTACACAGCCCGAAACATCAAGGTCACGCTCACCAGCGAATCCCCTGATAAAGAGCCGGGCAGCTTCGGAGTCTTTACTCCGGTCGGAAGCTCCAACACCTTCTATTTCGACATGATCGAAGAGCAGGAGAGCGTAGAACATACTGTCCGCTTCAGGGTCTCTCCAAGTCCCCCTTCAAAAAACTACTCCCTCAACGTGCTCCTTCAGTATGAGAACTATCAGGGAGTGCAATTAGAGGCGAAAGAAGTCATCGGTATCCCCGTAGTCCAGACTCCAAGAATCATGATGGATGATCCAAATGTTCCCTCGGAGATCACCATCGATGAAGGCCTCAATCTCTCCGTCGGCTTCTATAACACAGGCAGAGATGACCTGAAAAATGTCATGATCGAGACCACCGGAAACTTCACTGCAGACCCCACCAGATACTTTGTGGGTGATTTTGCGAGCGGAAACTCCGACGTCTTCTCTACCCTGCTGGTGGCAAAAGAGGCGGGAGAACTCTCGGGTGTCATCTCCATTTCATTTGAAGACTCTACAGGAGAAGAACACCGCTTGGAGAAGACCTTCCTCACGGAGGTACTTCCTGCCAGCGAAGAAGCGCCAGCCGAGCAAACAACACTCCCACTCCCGATAAATACTATCTTTCTCGGCGCCCTTGCCCTTCTTCTCATCCTGGTTATCTTCTTTGCCCTTCGATGGAGAAGAGAAAAGAAAGCGCGCAAAATCCGCGACGAACTGACGATCGATGAATAATCGTGACCTTCTGAGCATGAGTCTCAGAAATTTATGGAGAAGAAAACTAAGGACATTTCTGACCCTTCTGGGTGTCATGATCGGTGCGACATCCATCGTCATCATGCTCTCTCTGGGCCTTGCTATCCAAGAGCAGCAGGATGGCATGCTGGAGAGAATGGGGTCTCTGAGCACCATCACCGTCACGGCCCCTGATAGCTCTTCATCAGGGAGTGTTCGAAGAGTCTATCTTGACGACAGAGCGGTTTTAGATCTTTCCGCTATTTCCGGAGTGCAGGCTGTCGCGCCAATTACCGCTGGAGATTTGACGATCCTATCGTATGGAAACTACCAGTCTTTTCTCAGTGTTCAGGGAGTGAATAAAGAGTATTTCAAGGACTTTGAGATTGATATTATCGAAGGCCACGAGCTTCGAAGCAGCAATAAGAACCGTATTCAGGTTATCATCCCTTCGAATGTACGTGAGTTTGTCTATTCGACCACCCGTGCGCAGGATGCCACAAAAGACAAAAGCTTTGACCCGATCCGCTCCCACATGACACTGGGTAATAGAAGAAATCCCCATATCACCTTTGCGGCGCAAGTGGTCGGAGTCTATGAGTCAAGCAGCTTCAACGCTGACGTCTTCATCCTCGCAGAGGACATGAACTACTTGCTCGACAGACTGGGGGCACCCAGACCGAGCAGCACAGGCCGCGAGAGTATTTACTCCCAGCTTCAGGTCAAAGTCAACGATGTCGCCAACGTGCAAAGTGTGCGTGATGAGATTATTGAAAGAGGCTACCAGACGCGTTCTCTGCAGGATTTTGCTGAGCAGATGAATCAGGGAACAGTCGTCATTCAGGCCGTTCTGGGTGGCATCGGATCCATCTCTTTGATCGTCGCGGCTATCGGCATCACCAATACCATGGTGATGAGTATTTATGAAAGAACAAGAGAAATCGGGGTCATGAAGGTGATCGGTGCCTCCGTCAATGACGTCCGACGAATCTTTCTGACGGAAGCAAGCCTTATAGGTCTCCTTGGCGGTGTGCTGGGAATCAGCATGAGTATTGGCATTTCCTATCTTCTCAACTACACCTTTAAGCATTCAGAAGCAGGTATCCGCCTGGGAAGCGATGCGGTCATTTCCATCATCCCACCTTGGTTGATCCTCCTCTCCCTGATCTTCAGCTCTCTTATAGGACTACTTGCCGGTTATTATCCCGCTAAACGCGCCACGAAGCTCTCCGCCATTGAAGCGATCAAAACGGAGTGAAAATTCTGGTCACAAGATCTAATTCGTGGTAAAATAAGGTTTGTCCCGCTGATGTAGCTCAGCCGGTTAGAGTGCCTGCCTCACATGCAGGAAGTCGGGGGTTCGAGTCCCTCCATCAGCACCAGACAACGATAATCCGAACCAGATCTTCCTGATAGGAGATGGGTTCGGATTATTGGTATGCTTTCATAGGTATGAGTGGTCTGCCCCCAGTCTTTGTACCAACCAGTGAGTTAGTAAAGACCGTTCGTTGGCACCCGCACTCCTTCTTAGGCTTGGCCACATGGTAACACAGGGTACCGAGGCGCTCAAGGGCGCGCGCAGCGCGTTCATGGTGAACCACAGGTTCGCCAC
>CALFKA010000275.1 GCA_937880545.1 uncultured Clostridia bacterium
TTTTCTCAACGCTTCCGCTATTGACGCCGATGCGGATAGGACTGCTGCGTCTCATTGCCAAATCTATAATCTCCGTCAATCTGCCTTTAGGGATATTGCCGGGATTGATCCGGATCTTGTCAACGCCCAGTTCCATAGAAAGCAGCGCCATGTCTGCATCAAAATGAATATCTGCAATTAATGGGATACGGATTTCTTTCTTAATAGCCGGTAGAGCCAACGCGCTGTCTCGGTCGGGTACACTGACACGGATTAATTCACAACCCAGAAGTTCCAAGCGTTTAATCTGCGCTACCGTCGCTTCCACATCTTTTGTATCTGTATTTGTCATCGACTGGATGCGCACCGGATATTCTCCACCGATGCCCACGGAGCCGACCATCACACTGCGTGTAAACTTTCTCACTGAACAAGCCTCATAATATCTTTAAAAGTGATAAAGACGATCAGGAGGAGGAGAAGGATGAGGCCTGCTGTATGGACCATCCCCTCTTTTTCCGGCGGGACAGGTTTTCCTCTGATGAGTTCAATGAGGATGAAGAGAAGCCTTCCTCCATCGAGCGCCGGAATGGGCAGCAGGTTGACAACTGCAAGGTTCAGGGAAATATAAGCTGTCAGCATCGCCAGACTCACGATCCCGCTTTTGGCACTTTCTCCGACAAAGCTGACAAGACCGATGGGTCCTACGACACCGTCGAGACTCGCACTACCTGTAAAGAGATCGCGGAAGAAACTCAGCATCATGGACAGAAGAAAGCCCACCTGCTTTACGGAATAAGTCAGTGCCGTAATAGGATTTCTCGAGACTCCTCTGACGATGCCGATGACCATCCGCCCTTCACTCTCTACCGGAGTGATGGAGAAAGCACGCGATTCTCCCGCTCGATCGACCGTGATCTCCAGTTCTCCTTTTGCCTCTCCGATCAACACAAGGGCTTCTTCCCATGTCTGCACTGATTTTCCTTCGATGGAAGTAATCGTATCCCCCACAAGCATGCCCGCCTGCTGCGCAGGAGAGCCGGGGACGATCTCAGAAAGAGTTAGGGTTGGCTGACCAAGTGAGAGGTTAATGACGAGGATGATGACAAAAGCGAGAATCAGGTTCATCGTCGCGCCGGCCACAATAACGCCAAAGCGCTTGCCGGCAGACTTCGAAGTGAAGCTGTCCTCAGCATCACTTTCGGTATCTTCCCCCTCCATCTTGACAAATCCTCCAATAGGAAATGCCCGCAAAGCATAGACGGTGTTATTTTTCTCTGTTTTAAAGACAGTCGGTCCCATGCCAAGAGCAAACTCGTGGATGCGGATACCGGCTCTTCTCGCCATAATGTAATGCCCGAACTCATGGACAAAGACAATAATATTAAAGACGAGGACAAAACTGAAAAATGTCCTAAGCAAAATGTTCCTCCAGGTAGTCTCTGACCACTTCTTTTCTCTCAAGAAGCTGCTGCAGAGACGGATGATGTATCTTCTCTATATCGCTTAGAGCTCGTGCGATCCAGTCCGTGATGTCATAAAAGCTCGCTTCACCGTCCAGATATTTCTGTACCATGATCTCATTGGCAACATTGAGAACCATTGGACGGTCTCCTCCCTCTTTCAGCGCCTCGACACAGAGATCGAGACCCGGAAATCGTTCCGGATCAACAGGGGAAAAGTCCAAGCTTGCGATAGAGAAAAGATCGACACGTGGCCAGTCATTGGGAAGTCTGCGCGGATAACTCAGTGCATAGCTGATGGGTAGACGCATATCCGGCGTGCCCAGCTGAGCGATAATGGAGCCATCAGAAAACTGCACCATCGAGTGGATGATACTTTGCCGGTGAACAAGGACTTCAATCTGCTCCGGCTCCACATCAAATAACCACCTGGCTTCCATCACTTCGAGCCCCTTATTAATCAATGTGGCCGAGTCAATCGTAATCTTCCTGCCCATCGACCAGTTTGGATGCGCCAGTGCCTGATCTACCTTAGCACTTCGGATCTCTTCTCTGTTCATATCCCGAAAAGCTCCCCCTGAAGCTGTCAGATAGATTTTTTCCGGTTTTTCTGTAGGGGATGCTTCCAGGCATTGCCAGATGGCGGAGTGCTCCGAGTCAACCGGATAGAGCTTGGCGCCACTCTTTTTGATGGCGTTCATCATCAACTCCCCAGCGCATACCAGACTCTCTTTATTTGCCAGCGCAATGTTTCTGCCTGCTTGACTCAGTGTCATTGAGGGAAGAAGTCCTGCCGTACCCACCAAGGCATTTAAGACCGTGTCGACTGGATGCGCCAGGAGAAAGTCATTCATCTCTTCCTCGTGATAGACGTGAATCGTTGGAAACCTTTTCTTCGCCTGTTTGTAGGCCTTTTCCTGCGTCACCACCACATGTTTTACCGCATGTGTTGAAAGAATGGCTTCAAGCGCCTCCAGATTTGAGTGCACGCTGATAAACGAAAGGGAAAATTTATCCGGATGGGACGCCAACACATCGAGCGCACTGCTCCCAATGGAGCCTGAGGCCCCGAGAATACCTATGGTCTTCACTCGACCTCCTTCTCTTCAGTAATTATACCACCTAAGTGTGCACGTAAAAGGAGAGGCATCATCTGCCTCTCCTGATCAGTTACATTCAAGTTTAGACAATGAGGCCGAGCATGAGATACAG
>CALFKA010000276.1 GCA_937880545.1 uncultured Clostridia bacterium
TTAAGAGAACGTTTTTCTTTTGTTAATTCCGAGTAAACTCTGCCAACGGGAACGTAAAAGTGAAACTCGTCCCTTTTCCCAGTTTGCTTTTTACCTGAATCTCCCCTCCGAACGTAATCGCAATGTGCTTGACGATCGCCAGACCAAGGCCTGTTCCCGAGATATTGGGGCTGCGCGAGCGGTCAACCCTATAAAAACGCTCAAAGATACGCTCGACATCCTTTTGCGGAATTCCGATGCCATCATCTTCTACCACAAGAACGCCATTGTTTTCTTCTTCTCTCAGACGTACCACCACATGTCCCCCAGAAGGCTTGGCGTATTTCACGGCATTTTCGCACAGATTGTAGACCAACTGACGAAACAGCCCGGAACTTCCGAAGGTGGTTCGTCGGCTCTCTTCAATATCCATTTCAAGGTTCAATCTCGGATGCTGGGCAAACAGGGCTTCTAAAAGTCCCTTCTCATCTTTCACCGCAGCAGACGGATAGAAGATTTCATCGAGAACAGGATGATTTTCCTGTTTTTCAATGCTCGAGAGAATCTCAAGATCCATGATAAGACCTTCTAGCCGATTTACTTCTGAATCCAGAATGCGTAGAAAACGTTTGGATTTTTCTGCATCGACCTCCATATTCATCAGTGTCTCAGTAAAGCCTTTGATTGACGTCAGAGGGGTGCGCAGTTCGTGTGAAACATTGGCGACAAACTCTCGACGCATGGTGAGAAGCTTGTTGAACTCTGTCGTGTCTTCAATGGCGAGTGTGATACCGGACTCAAAGGCACTGTACAGAGTAGAAGAGAGACGTACGCTGAGATCTCTCCCGCCGAGCCGGAGGTGAAAAGGTTCCGCCGGCAGTTCCCCACTCTTTCGATAGTTCTCCAGCGCATCATCAAACTCATTGTCACGAAGCAGTAGAAGCACATCTTTACCAAGTGCTTCTTCCCGGGAAATATGAAGCATCCTGGCGGCAGCCGGATTCATAAGAAACACGCGATAGTTTTCATCCAGCGCCACTACCCCAGTCTCTACCGACTGTAGAATCGCTTCCATCTGCACACTGTCTTCCATCATCTGCTGGAGTTTTTCCTCAGATGATCGAATACGCCTTTCAACTGATGACAGAAGTGGGGCCGCGTAGCTCGGGGCTTCTTCCCATTCGGAAAGCGGTTCTCCCCCGCGAACGCGCAGTGAAACAGTTTCCCATTCTTTCTTCCCCGCGCTCTCTTCGACATACTCGCGGATAAATACCAGAAGGAGGATCGTCGAGA
>CALFKA010000277.1 GCA_937880545.1 uncultured Clostridia bacterium
CTGATAGATGACGCGACCGGCACCAATGTTGAGGTGACCGACTTCCGAATTTCCCATCTGTCCGGCGGGAAGTCCGACGGCTTCTCCACTGCATTCCAGTGTGGTGTAAGCGTATTTGTCTTTCAGTCTTTGAAAGTTTTTCGGTTCAGCTGCCATGATGGCATTTCCAAACGAATCATCCGAAGCACCCCAGCCGTCCAGGATGATCAATGCCGTTCGTTTCATTTTCGATTTCCTGCTTCCACGAGTTTTCGGAAACTCTCAGGATCGAGGCTTGCGCCTCCTACAAGAACTCCGTCAACGTCAGGTTGAGCGAGAAGTTCATCGATGTTTTCGGGTTTTACACTTCCTCCATAGAGAAGTGAACAGGCAGAAGAAGTTTCTTCATCATAGAGAGAAATCAATTCCTTGCGGATATGGCTTCCCATTGCCTGCGCATCTTCACTCGATGCCGTCTTCCCGGTTCCGATCGCCCAGACCGGTTCATAGGCAATAGAAATGCTCTTCATCTCTTCTTTACTTACACCCGAAAGCGCAGCTTTGAGCTGGTTGGAAACGACGCTCTCCTCCTCCCCTGCTTCTCGCTGCTCGAGATGTTCTCCTACGCAGAGGATGATGTCAAGTTCATGCGATAGAGCCCGGCGCACTTTACGGGCTACGACGTCATCGCTCTCCCCGAAGTACTGCCGCCTCTCCGAATGACCGATCAGCGTGATGTCGACACCGATGCTTGTCAGCATACTCGCACTGATTTCACCGGTAAAGGCTCCTTCTTCTTCCTGATGGACATTCTGTGCGCTGATCTCCAGTGGCAAAGTGACCTTTTCTTTTAAAAGAGGCAGCGCCAGATACGGAGCGCAGACGATCACGCGAACAGTTTCATTCGGTTCAATATCAGAGAGTGAGTGAGCAAAATCCAAGGCCTGCTTCGGGCTTTTGTACATCTTCCAGTTTCCGGCAATGATCGTTTTTCTCATGATACATCCTGTAAAATTGCAATTCCCGGCAATTCTTTTCCTTCCAGAAGCTCAAGACTGGCTCCGCCTCCTGTCGAGACATGTGTCAGTTTGTCATCGAGCCCCATCTGGTGAATGGCTGCCGCACTGTCTCCGCCACCCACTATGGTGTCGGCGTCGGGAAGGGAAGCCAGTTTCTCCGCGATGGCGCGAGTTCCTTTTGCGTAGTTTTCCATTTCAAAGACACCCATCGGTCCGTTCCAAACGACACTTCCTGCGCCATTAAGGGCTTCTGAGAAGAGTTTGATCGTCTCGGGTCCGATATCCATCCCGCCAAAGTCATCCGGGAAGTCGACTGCACCATAAACCGTCGGCTCCACGTCGGCAAAAACGGTGGCCCCGGCAGTATCCACCGGGAGAATCAGTTCCACTCCCTTTTCCTTTGCCGTCTCCATCATGCGGCGAGCGTAGTCGAGTTGATCCTCTTCGACGAGGCTACTCCCGACTTTTCTGCCTTGTGCCTTAAAGAAGGTATACGCCATGGCTCCGCCAATGATCAGTTTATCGACTTTGTTCAAGAGGTTTTCAATCACCTTGATCTTGTCAGAAACTTTTATTCCGCCCAGAATAGCGACAAATGGACGTTTTGGGTTCTCTAGGACCTTCTCAAAAGAAGTCAATTCCTTTTCAATCAAGTACCCGCTGACAGCAATAGGCAGAAGAGTCGGCACCCCAACCGTAGATGCGTGGGCTCTATGCGCTGTGCCAAAGGCATCTGTCACAAACGCATCGGCCAGAGATGCAAGGAGTTCTGCTGTCTTTGGATCATTGGTCGTCTCTCCTTCAAGAAAACGCGTGTTTTCTAACAAGAGCACATCCCCTTCATTCATTTTTTCCACTGCGTGACGCACGGAGGCATCGACGACTTCAGGTGTTGGAATAAAGATCACAGA
>CALFKA010000278.1 GCA_937880545.1 uncultured Clostridia bacterium
CCGTAATCCCCAATATTTAGTAAAGGAGTCTCCCAATGGATTTTCATGATATCGGTCGGGAAATCTTCAAGAAACAACTCTTAGCTCCTAAGGAGTATATCCCATTAAAGAAATGGGAAGACTTCCCATTGTATTTTACGGTGGAGTACTCCGTCAGGGACTTCTTCAAAGAGCTGGGGTTTTGGAGATATGTCTTCGGGATGGAGTTTCTAAGCGTGTCTGATGATTATGCCATCTTGAAACATCCGGAAAACACGTGGACATTCAGTATTAAAAAGGACACATCGCGGGAGTCAGTTGATCTCAGCAATATCAAAGTACAGATGTTTACAGATCGTCTGGATCAGGCAGAAAAATTCTTACAGTCCTCAAAAGTCCATTACACCATTAAAGAGCAGTCCAAGAATCAGAGGTATATTGAACTTCAATCACCAAATAACTGTTTCATTCAAGTCTGGTCAGGCTGGGAAGAAGCGTAATCAGTAACACGAAGAAATAGATCACACAAAAGAAAGTACGCTTTTCAAAATATACGTTCAGTCAAAAAAACCTTGATTCGTTTGATGAAATCAAGGTTTTCATTGATAAACTAATTAAGTATTCTCTTATTGCACAAAGACCAGCGAGATCCAAGGTACATAAGTAATGAGCATCAGCGCCGCCACCGCCACGATGAAGTATGGAATAATATACTTAAACATCGAATCGAGTTTTATCTTCGCTACCGCTGCGCCGACAAACAGGTTACACCCGTACGGTGGAGTACATAGACCGATTGCCAGGTTGACAGCCATCACGACACCAAAGTGGACCGGATCGATGCCAAGCGCCCGTACAGTGGGTAGTAACATGGGAGCCATGATAATGATGGCCGGAACGGTGTCCAAGAAAAGGCCGACCATCAATAGGAACAGATTGATCAGCAGGAGGACAATAACCGGATTATCGGAAACATTGGTCAGGAATACGGTGATCGACTGGGGGACCTTCTCAAAGGTCATAAAGGTGGAGAACACTGTAGAGTAACCCAGCAGGAAGGATGTGATGCCGTTAAGTACAGCCGCATCCAAGAGAGCTCCATACAGGTCTTTCATCTTCATATCACGGTAAACTAGCAGGCTGACAAGAGCGGAGTAGACAACGGAGACACACGCCGCTTCTGTCGGCGTGAAGATTCCAGAGTAGATACCGCCGAGAATGATGGCAGGCGAGAGTAGTGCCCAGAAACCATCCTTCGTAGCGACCCAGATGCGCTTCCAGCGGGCTTTAAGCGCTTCTTTCATCGGAACCATTTCGGCTCCCTCTTCTTTTTTCGCTTTCAGATCCGTCCCCATGCGTTTTGTCATAATAGTATTGACGGCAATGAAAACCAAACCTAAAAGAATACCCGGAAGAACTCCGGCGAGAAACAGCGAGGGTACCGGTGTACCGGTGGTCGCGCCATAAAGGACAAAAGAAAGACTCGGCGGGATAATGGGACCGACAATACCGCCAAAGCAGACAAGGGTTGCGGCATAAGCAGAGTCGTATCCCTTTTTCTTCATCTCCGGGATCATCATTCCGCCAATCGCAGACGTGGTGGCCATACCGGAGCCCGAGAGAGCCCCAAAGAACATGCACGAAAGAATTGTCACACTGCCGAGCGCCCCATCGACAAAGTCAATCAGAGCTGATGCGAAGTTGACGATGCGGCGAGCGATACCACCGGTAGACATAATGATTCCGGCCAGCATAAAAAACGGAATCGCCATGACAGTGAAGGAACTGATGCCGGAGTAGTTGTACTGTCCGACAATGACCATGTTCAAGTCTGAGAAGAAGGCCATGGAGGCCATGGTGGCTCCGCCAATGGCAAAACCTACCGGCACCCCGACCAGAAGCATCAGAAAGAGGACTACAAACAAAGCAATCATTGCCATATTATACCTCTTTCTGATCCATGCGAGGATCAAATCCTGTGCGCAGCGCTGTGATGGACTGCAGAATCGAAAGAATGTTGCGCAGTATCATCATAATACAACCAACTGTAACAGACAGATAACCCCAGGACATGCTGATCTTGATGCCCGCAAAGCGCACATGGGACTGCGTCATGACCAGCACCATGCCGTAATAGGCTGTAACAGCACAGATACCTAAGACAATGATCTCAGAGAGGATATTCATATACTGTGCAGGGACGAACGATAGTCGGTCTGTAAACATCGTGATTTTAATGTGCTCTCCTCTTCGGGCACCGATACTGATACCGAACCAGGAGAGCCAGACAAACAGAAATTTACCGAGTTCCTCACTCCACGAGAGCGAATTATTGAATCCGTAGCGCATAATGACTTGTACAAAAATAACGATAACCATAATGGCAAACATCAAAATGAGCACGATATCTTCGAAGCGGTTGAGGAGTTTAGATAATCTTTGCACCATGGGCGAAAAAACTCCTTTCAAAATAAGAGGGCACCGGACCCTCCGGGAGAATCCGGTGCCTGTAGAATTACGGTCTAGTCTGCAGCCACTTATCCATGAGTTCATCTCCGATCTTCTGTCTCCAGAGATCGTAGACGGGCTGTACTGCTTCCGTAAAGGCAGCGACTTCTTCCGGAGTCAGTTCTTCCACTGTCGCTCCTTCATTTCTAAATCGCTCGATATAGCCGGCTTCTTTGCCGCGTTCTTCATCACGCTGCTGGCGGGCCATTTCGTGGACACCCTCTTCGAGGACAGTACGGTCAGCAGGATCAAGCGACTCGATCCACTCAAGGGATGTGATGATCGGGAAGGGGCTGCTAGCATGGTTAGTAAGTGTCACATAAGGGGAAATCTCATGCAGGTTGAAGTCATTGAACACGCCTAGGGAGTGGTCAAGCGCATTGATGGTGTTCTGGGACAATGAAGTAATAACTTCGCCCCAAGCCATCGGTGTGGGATTGGCTCCCATAGCTTTCCAAAGTTCCATGTTCAGGTCATTCTGGGAGATACGTACTTTTTGGCCTTTAAGGTCTTCACTGTTGTGATAGTTACCAGTGGAACTGATGACCTGGCGCATGCCATTGTAGTACATGTCAATGCAGTAGTAACCTTTATCTTTGATGGTCTCGTTGAATAGTTCCAGACCGCCTTTGTTAAAGGTCCCTTCTATCCAGTCTTCATATGTAGGATAAAGGTATGGAAGGTCGATGGCGCTTGAGGCATCACCTGTCGCTGCAGTAACAACAGCCGAAAGGTCAAACATCATGGTAACAGTGCCAAGCTGAATACCTGCTACCAGGTCTGGTGAGTCACCGAGCTGTCCGTCAGAAAAGACTTCAACAGCAAACTTGCCAGGAGCTTTTTCCTCCAAATATTCACCTAGCCAGACTGCCCATTTGTGAGTTGAGCGAGAAGACGAGTCCGTATGACCGATCTTAATGGAAATCGGATACTCTTGAGTGGACCCTTCTTTGGGGGGTTCTTTTGCACAGCCTGTCAAAGGCACTAGCACCAGACAGCTCAGCAAAAGAAGAACCAGAAACTTCTTCATATACTACCTCCAGATATATTGTTAGATTGTACTTTGACATTCTTTAGTCTAGCAGTTATCGTCCAACGGGTCAATATAAGTGATTCTTTTCTAATAATACTTGCTCTATCTTATCTTATTCGTAAAAGGAGACCCGTTTTTTCAAAACACAGTAAATTTCACCTTATCTGTACACAGAGATTTGTAGATCAGGGATCAACTTTAGCAATAGTCGCGCCATCCCCTATCATATTTGATGATTATTTTGTTTTAAACGCCATTATTTCACAACATAAAAAACGTAACAAGCAAAAACTATTAGTCCGACCAATATACGAACAACCAACCTCTCTTTGAGACGAATAGAAATGGCGCTTCTGGCGAATGACGAGCGACAGGGTAAATCCTTGTAAGAATTGGTCACGAGATTGGTCGCAAAGCACAAATAAAAGAAGAACCCCAAAACGTTAAAGCATTGAGTTTTAAACGTTTTACAGTTCTCCCATTTGGATTTTGGTGGAGCTGGCGGGAATCGAACCCGCGTCCAAAAATAGATTGCGAAAGCTTCTCCGAGCGCAGATGCTTTTTTGTCCGCTGTCTCCAAAGCATCAAACCCAACAGCGGTGTTCTCCTAAATTACCACGGGACCCCGGAGAAAGGTCCTGATCCTACACTTGATGATTTATCGCTTGCTCTGCGTCAAGTGTGAAAGGCCTGAGCAGCGATGCTGCTTAATTAAGCAGCGTAAGCAACGTTATTGTTTGCCTTTAAATTTTAGTTGCCCAGTTCTTTTACGTGTACCCCAGGCGGAAAACACGGCTCGCTTCCCTTCGGTCACTATCCCTGTCGAAACCTGGACAGCCCCCTATTGTCTTTCGCGCAGTGCGCGTTCCATTTCGCGCTTGGCATCTTTCCGCTTTGACGCTTCACGCTTGTCATAGAGTTTCTTTCCCCTCGCAAGTCCGATCTGCATCTTTACAAGACCGCGGTCGTTGACATACACTTTGAGAGGTATGATGGTGTATCCGGCTTGTGTGACCTTCTCATAGAGGGTGCCGATCTCTCTCTTATTAAGGAGAAGTTTTCGTGAGCGCACCGGATCCACATTGAAGACACTGGCATGTCCGTATGGAGTGACGTTCATCCCTTCTACAAAAGCCTCACCGGAGCGGATCTCTACATAACTTTCTTTAACGCTGAGTTTTCCATCTTTTACGGACTTGACTTCCGTGCCTATCAGCACGATACCTGCTTCATAAGTTTCTTCAATGAAGTACTCATGGTAGGCTTTTCGGTTGTTGCTCAGCAGTTTCATTATACCCTCCGGACCGCTTATACTACCAGAATTTCAACACTTTGTCAAACTTTGGAGACCTATATGTTCGATGATTACATCGCCCTCGATGTCGAGACCGCTTCCGGCACCCCCTCCATTTGTTCCATTGGAATCGTCCACGTGATCAATGGGAAAGTTGAGGAGCGCTATTACCGATTGATCAATCCTCAAAAGGATTTTGACTACGGGACGATCGCTGTTCACGGGATCACGCCGGACATGGTCCGCGATGCTCCTGTCTTTTCGCAAGTCTGGGAAGAAATCCGGCATTTCTTTGTAGGAAATATTGTCGTGGCACACAATGCAACATTTGATTTAAGCCAATTAGCCTACAGCCTTCAAGAAGCAGGTATCTTCATTCCCGCCTTCTATTACCTGGATACCGTAACACTCGCCAGAAAAGCACTTCCCGGAATGGATAGTTACAGCTTGGGGAAAATCAGCTACCAACTCGCCCTTCCCTCCTTCGATCATCATAATGCTTTGGCTGATGCTGAGGCATCGCAGACGCTTCTCGAGCGAGTGAAGAGAATCATGCCCCTTCATTTACACCAGTTGCGCCGCTACTCCATCTACCGTGAATCACGCTCGCTTAAGCTGGAAGAGTTTCTTTCGGCGCTTCGATTGAGAGAGCTCCTTTCGAGTTTTCAGACAGGGAGTTTTCTGTCAGACTCTGAAAAACTGACCCTAGAGAAGGAGATATCAAAGATCAGCTCAGAGAACCATCTGGCACTAAAAGAATTTGCCCATCTGACTGAAGAAATCCTTGCTGAAGGTTACGTTTTCTCTTCCCTTCATCCAAGACTTGAACTTTTATGGAATGCCTTCTTTCCTTCCTCCGGACACAAAGGATTCTTCCAAAGTCTACAGGTCTTTGCAGAGTATCAAGATTCTTCAGAGATGAGCCTTTCACATCTTCAACCATGGATCGACTATCATACGGTACTTCATGAAGATCCCCTTCTGTATCCCTTCTTTTCTCATCTGCAGGAAGATCCCTTCTCTTCTACCTCTCTCGACACCCTAGATCGGAAGAGCACACGTCTGAACTCCAGTCACATCACGATCTCGT
>CALFKA010000279.1 GCA_937880545.1 uncultured Clostridia bacterium
GAGTTCAGACGTGTGCTCTTCCGATCTGGATTTTATTTAAGGTAAGTAGAAAGTGGTTTCGGATGAGCAGACGATCTTCATTTGGCGCATTTGTGAAAGATATTAGAGCGTTTCTGCTGGCGGTGCTTTTTTCAGTAATTTCTTTTCTGATGGCTCAACTGGTGCTCAATAATGCAGCGTACGGATATCCACTACTGATTCCCATTGTTATCTTATTTGTCTTTCGGGAAGCAAACCTCATTTGGAACATAGCAACTTCTGTGAGCACAATACTCATATTTCTTCTATTGTATCTGATTTTTCCAGATAAAAATTCTACTCAGCCAGTATTTATACTTTTAATTGGAGCCAGCCTGATACTTACTGCAGCCATTTCTGGTATAAACCTTTCAAAGACAAGAAAGCAACAAAGGATAGATAAGCATCGGAAATTCAGAGACCAAATGATTGCGGATATCAATACACAACTCTTAACGGCCTCAACCTCAGAAGAACTCTACAAATCCACACTAAGATACTTACATATAGTTACACAGCGATCGATGGTGTTTTTTACCTACCAACAAGGCTGTCTTGCTTTAGCTGCAAGCTATCCCCCTGGCTTGATAGTGTATTCTCGTGAGGCAGATTATGCGATGGAGGCATACTTGAAACGCATGCCTGTTGGTACAGGAACACCTCATGAAGTAACGACTTCCTTTCTTTATCTGCCTGTTATTTCTGATCAGAAATCAGTAGCAGTTGTTGGTGTTTTATTTGATTCTAGTGAACCTCCAGAAAAGTCTATGATAGAAACATTACAGCTGATTCTTGTAAGGGTAGGAGTAGCCCTCGAGAAACACAGACTGTTTAAAGATCATCAATTAACGCTTCTAGATAAAGAACTGGAGAGGGTGCGTTCTGACTTCTTGCGGTCGGTTTCTCATGATTTTCGAACTCCACTGACCGGAATTATCGGAGCGTGTTCAGTGTTGAACGAAACAAAAGTAATTCTAGAAAAGTCGGATCAATACAAGTTAATTAAAGGCATCGCTGACGAAGCGGGCTGGTTGCTTCGCATGGTTGAAAATCTGCTGTCAATAACTAGGGTGGGGGTTGGGAGACTTTCACTCCGAAAAAATTTGGAGCCTCTTGAAGAAATCCTTATGGAAACGATGATCAGAGTAAAAAAACGTTTTCCTAATTCTGCTTTTCAGATCCTTCAGCCCGATGAATTGACATTAATCCCTGCTGATCCATTGTTGATTATACAGGTATTAATGAACCTGATAGAAAATGCTGTTAAGTACTCGAGCCAACAAGAAAAGATTGTGCTCACAGTAAAGAACAAAGGAACTTATCTGAGTTTTTCTTTGAGAGATTATGGAAGTGGCATGAGTGAGGAAGTGATAAGTACTCTGTTCCAGGACTCAATTCAAAAAGTAGATGATTTTTCTCATGGAATGGGGCTCGGTCTGTCAATTTGTAAAAGCATTATTGAGGCACATGGTGGCAAGATAACAGGAAAAAACAGTCCAGATGGAGTAGGAGCCATATTTACTTTCACGCTTCCATTGGAGGAAAAAGATTATGACCAGGAAAGTACTGATAGTAGAGGATGAAGAATATGTCCTTCATGTTCTAAAAACTATTTTGGGCACCGATGGATATAGAATTTTGACAGCTAAGAATGGTGAATCAGCAAAGATGAAAATTCTGACGCATCAACCTGATATGATTCTCCTCGACCTTGGTCTGCCCGATATAGACGGAGTCGATCTACTAAAAAAACTTCGTTCATGGACAAAAGTACCAGTCTTGGTGGTTTCGGCAAGGACAACTGAGAAAGATAAAGTTCTTGCATTAGACCAAGGGGCTGATGATTATATATCAAAACCATTTTCCTCACCGGAACTACTTGCTCGTATTCGAGCGGCTTTCAGAAGGAATATTATTGCGGATTATGTAGTAGACACCTTTTCAGTAGGTGATTTTCTGATAGACTTTGAGAAGCGGGTGGTCACTGTAAAATCCGTTCCTGTGCGTCTGACCCAGATTGAGTACCAGATAGTTGAGCTGATAGCGCGTCAGCCCGGTAAAGTGATGACATACGGATACTTAATTAAGAATATATGGGGACCGTACGCTGATACACAAAACAATAGGATTCTCAGAGTGAATATGTCTAATATTAGAAGAAAAATAGAAGAAGACAGTATGAATCCAAGATATATCCTTACTGAAATCGGAGTTGGCTACAGGATGGCAGAAAATTGAGTGCCCTGCCATAAAGAAAATCTCGAAGAAGAGGATTGGCAGATTCTCTCTATTCCATACGTTTTTTTTTGCATGTTGACATGTTATAGCTGTATATGTACAATATGAACAGATGGAGGCGCCATGAACATCATTATCCGCAATGCCAGCGATGATCCGATCTACGTTCAGATCAAGGAACAACTGAAAAAGGAGATTCTCAAGGGGGCCATCGAGCCCGATGAACAGCTCCCTTCCATTCGGAACCTGGCAAAAGAACTGCGCATCAGCGTGATCACAACAAAAAAAGCGTATGACGAGCTGGAGCTCGAAGGATTTGTCCACTCGGTTCAGGGGAAGGGTGTTTTTGTAGCACACCGTGATCCCAAGCTGCAAAGAGAAGAGCATCTGAGACAGATTGAAGAACACCTTTCGCAGGCGCTCAGTGTGGCAGATCTTGCAGGTATTTCTAGTAAGGAGCTTGTATCCATTCTTCAGCTATTGAGCGAAGAAGACAGAGAACGATAGAATGGCTCTCTCAGAGCTAAGATATGGAAGAAGGAGATGAAATCGGAGGACATATGAAGGCGATTCTTGATATTCAAGGCTTGACAAAAACATACAGAGATTTTCAGCTAGGACCCATCGATCTTCAGATTCCGACAGGGAGTATTGTCGGTTTCATTGGGGAAAATGGAGCGGGGAAGAGCACGACGATAAAATCCATTATCGGTCTAGTGCATCCGGAAGAAGGAGAAATATTCTTTGAAGGAAATCGACTGGATCCGAAAAGTCGCGAGCTTTTTGAGCGGATCGGCGTGGGGCTTGATGAACTCCATCTGCCAAAAGAAATGACGATCACACAGATCGGAATCTTCTGCCATAAATTCTTTCGGGACTGGGATCCATCACTCTTTGAAAGCTATCTACGGCGGTTCTCTCTTTCTGAAAGAAAGAAGATGAAGGAGCTCTCGCGAGGTATGAGGATGAAACTATCCCTTACCATCGCACTGTCTCATCACCCGCGCCTTCTCATTTTAGATGAGGCGACCAGTGGACTAGACCCAATCGTGCGTGAAGAAATTCTCGATATACTGCTCGAATTCATTCAGGACGAGAGAAACTCCGTCCTTATCTCGTCGCACATTCTCTCCGACCTTGAAAAGGCAGCGGATTACATAGCGTTTATTCATCAGGGAAAGATGGTTTTTCTGGAAGAAAAAGATATGCTGCGAGAGGATTATGCACTGTACTCACCGAAGGAGACAGAAAGAGAGTCTGTCGATCCTGCTGCGATTGTGGCAAGCAGGAAAAACAACTTCGGGGAAACATGGCTTGTCTATCGAAACAGGATGCCGAAGGAATGGAGACTGGATCGCCCCAGTATTGAAGAAATCATGCTGTTTTATCTGAAGGGAGAAAAAAATGAAAGCCTTAATATATAAAGACATGACTCTTTCGTGGAGGTGGTCGAGTGGTATCTTCCTGTTGCTCCTTGCGATATTGATAGGAGTGGGCATCACCTCAGGCATTGACAACACCTGGAAAATAGTGCCGGCTGTCTTTGCCTTTCACACCTTCATCCTCCTTCCTCTAACGATGGGATACGACGAAGAGAGTTCCTTTGAGGCCTTTGCCCTTGGAAATGTCGCCACGGCGAAGACATATGTCACAGGAAAGTATGTTTTTGCATGGATAGAGTCGGTGCTGGGTCTTATTACAACATTTGTTGTTGGGGCATTCGTTGCAAGGTACCCGGGCTCTGAATTGATCTTTTATGTCCTCTCGGGACTACTCATTCCGCTTCTCATTTCCTCGATCATGCTTCCTCCTATTTTTAAGTATGGGGCGGAAAAGGGACGTGGGGTCATGGCGATTTTGTATATTCTTCTGTACTTGTCGATCTTTGGGCTGAGAGAGTATCTCCCGGGACTTTACGAATGGCTCTCAAGTCTTCCCGCTTTTCCGTGGTTGCCTGCTCTGATATTTTTAGGAGTAGTCTTACTCATCCATGCGCTCTCCTTTGTGCTGTCGGTGAAATGGCAAGAAAAAAAAGAGTTTTAAGGGGATATAAAAAACCTTGGAGAGACATAGAAAGGATTGTGCTTACGATCAGCGGCTTGAAAAACAATACAATGGGTTTGTGCTGGTACGGATCGATCTTATCATGCCCGCTGACAGCATCGTTTGACTGACGGGAGAAAATGGAATAGGATGAGCGCGACTATTAAGGCCGTTGCCGGACTCGTTTTCCTGATAAAGGGAAGATTCACTATAGGACACCTCACTTCATGAAAGAGGCTGTTCTATTTTTTTAGGAGATATGACTAGTGGACTAGATCCGGGAGCTAGAGAAGAGATTCTCGATGTGTTAGTCTTTTTCCTTCAAGAGGAAAGAAACACCGTTCTCATTTCCTCATATTCTCTCAGGCTTAGAAAAGTGGTAGATTACATCGCTTTTTTTAGACGAAGGAAGTTCCTCTTATGCATGACAAGGAAAGCTTGAAGGAAAAGTTTGCACTATTTTCTCCCCGATCAGGCGAAAAGCTCGAGATGGATCCGTTGGCGATCATCTCAAAAAGAGAGAGTGCCTTCGGGCAGACATACCTGGTGCATGTAAAGGCCGATTATAAAAGAAGTCATGCTCTATTTTGCGAAGGGAGGAAGCTATAAAGCACTCCTTTATAAAGACGGGCTATCCATTCGAGCGTTTAACAAAAAGATCTCTGAGGCTTGACTCTCACGTTACGTGAGAGTTTATAATGAGTCGGGAGGAGAGAATGAACAGCAAAGAAGTAGCGAAGATCAGCGGTGTCAGTGTGCGCACCCTCCATCACTATGATGAACTGGGGCTTTTGATACCTCGCCGCCATCCCGACAATGGGTACAGACAGTACTCGCAAGCCGATCTAGATAAGTTGCAGCAGATTTTGTTCTTCCGGGAATGTGGGTTTGCGCTGGAGAAGATCAAAAGCATAGTAGCAGATCCGACCTTTGATCCGTTGGAAGCATTCCTCCTGCAAAAGAAAGCACTCCTGTATGAAAAGGCTCGGATTGAGCAGATGCTCGTAACGCTGGAAAAAAGCATACAGGAAGTAAGAGGAGAAAGAAAGATGCAGAAGAAAGAAAAGTTTGAAGGATTTGATTTTTCAAAGAATCCCTATGAAGAAGAAGCCAGAGAAAGATGGGGTGACGAGGCGGTCGATCGCAGCCAAAGCCATCTGAACAAGATGGATAAAAATCAGCAACAGAAGCTCGGTGAGGATATGAACGGACTGTTTCAAGAGCTGGCCGACATCAGTCATTTGGATCCCGCATCAGAGGAAGTCCAGACTGAAATGCAGAAGATGTTTGAGTTCTTCAACAGCAGCTTCGGCTACGCGTATTCATATGAGGCGTTTGCGGGCCTCGGAAGAATGTACATCGACGATGAGAGATTCAAGGAAAATATTGACAAGTTCAGACCCGGTCTTAGTGAATTTCTGGCAGAAGCGATGAAGAGCTTTGCTGAAAAAAACGCCGGTCTATAACCAAATTTTATTCACGATGGGTAGTTTCGCAGTTTCTTTCTAACTGCGAGAATCAAAGACGAAATTCAAGGAAGCAGTACATGCATGGAGCAAGTATGGCTTCTTTTTTGTCCCATGAGTTCCTAATATGGGACACTACTTTTTG
>CALFKA010000280.1 GCA_937880545.1 uncultured Clostridia bacterium
CTCTGGGATACTCAGTGAGGAAGAGGTGCCCCGCCTGAAGCATAGCTTCCCTCAGGCCTCTGTGTGCCTTTGGATAGTCGCTCTCCAGTGAACTTCCGAGAACTGCGATGCTTGGAATTTCATGTTCCAGCGCCGCTCTGTGCGCACACGCATCGATTCCCAAGGCAAAACCACTGATAATCACTATATCACGGGACTTCAGTTTTTCAACAATTTTTCTACACTGCGCCAGCCCATAGGCTGTCGGTCTTCTTGTGCCAACGACGCAGATTTTCTTTCTATTGAGCAATTCCGTGTTCCCCTGGGCATATAGGTTGTATACGGGATCCGGCAGTGTTGTCAATTCGGCTGGAATACATTCTTTTAGCAGTTTCATCTCTCCCCCCCTCTTTCTCACTGTAGCGAAAAAGGAAGGGGAAAACTGAAGTTCCAATAATCTTTCCTAAATGATTCTTCCCAGAAAGGACTTCCGGTGAATCGGAGTGGCACCATATTTTCTCAGTGCTTCAAGATGTTCGGCAGTGCCGTAGCCCTTGTTCTTGTCAAAACGATACTCCGGATAGCGCTTGTGCATGGCACACATATAACTGTCACGCTCCACTTTGGCAAGAATGGAAGCCGCTGCAATCTCGTTGCTCCTGTCATCTCCCCCTACGACGGGAAGTTGAGGGATGCCGGTGTCCAGACGCAGAGCATCTAGGAGGAGAAAGTCAGGGGCTGTTTCCATCGTATCGATTGCCACCAGCATCGCCTGTCGCGTCGCCTCTAAAATATTTAATTCATCGATCTGCCTCTCCGTGAAAGAGACGAGCGAAAAAGCGAGCGCTTTCTCACGGATCTCCAGTGCCAGTTCTTCACGTCTTCCGGCGCTGAGTCTTTTAGAATCTCTTAAGCCGTAGATCGGCTTGTCTTCATTCAAGATAACGCAGGCTACGGTGACGGGACCTGCCAAAGGGCCTCTGCCTACTTCGTCGAGGCCAGCGATCCACTGATACCCGTCTTTTTTTGCCTGATGATAATACTCCGCCCTTTTCACGTACTCTTCTCTGAGGGCAAGATCACGTTTGGCACGTTTCATGAGGCGTTTTGCTCCGACTTCTTTGCGGTGCGCCAGGATCATCAGCGCATCTTCTGGACTTAGCTGTCCCTCCAGCATTGCCTGCTCAATTTCTTTAAGACTTAGGGCGCTCAAGGCTGATTCTCCCGATCTTTGCTGCCCGAAACTCATCGAGGAGCATGACAGCGGTTCTCTCATGATCGACCCGGTCACCGGAGAGAATGGCTCCTCTTTGCCTGCCGATCGTTTCAAAGATTTCCTGTGGGTGGCCTGATTCTTCTATACCGTAGCGTTCGCTCAATGCGCCGGGATAGAGTTGGATGATGGTCTCAATCAACTCCACTGCCAGAAGGGTCATATCCAGAATGAGGTCATTGATCGAGCCAAGGAATGCCAGATGTGTTGCCTTCTGCTGATCGACAAATTTTGGCCACAAAATACCCGGTGTATCAAAGAGTTCAAGGTCTTTTCGCAGTCTGACCCACTGTTTTCCTCTTGTGACACCCGGTCGATCTTCTATCTTTGAGGTGGTCCTGCCAACGAGTCGATTAATGAGGGAAGACTTGCCGACATTGGGGACACCGATAACCATAAGACGAATCGGTCGCGGCTTTCTTCCCTGTCTTCGGTTCTTCTCGTGGACAAACGCACCTTCTTTCAGGATGCGACTGATGAGTACCGATGTATCATCACTTTTTGCATTGAAAGTCAGCGCTTCCAATCCTGTAGAAGCGAAATACTCCGTCCATTCTCGATTGATTACAGGGTCTGCAAGATCCGCTTTATTTAAAAGCAACAAACGCTTCTTCCCTTGTAAAAGCTGGGCAAACATCGGATTTTCGCTCGCCAGAGGAGCTCTTGCATCCCTCAACTCCAGCGCCACATCAACAAGCTTCAAGTGACTTTGCACCATGTCCCAGGCTTTTTTCATGTGGCCCGGGTACCATTGAATATTCAACGTATCCTCCAAATAAGAGAAAAGAACTGCCTACGCAGCTCTTAACGCATTCTCTCTTTGACTTTGGCGGCTTTACCGACACGGTCACGGATGTAGAACAGACGCGCCCTGCGCACTTTTCCTTTGCGCACGACTTCAATCTTCTCAATCATGGGTGAATGGATCGGGAAAGTCTTTTCCACACCGACATTGCTGGACAGTTTGCGTACGGTAAAGCGTTCCTGGACACCACCCTGCTGACGCTTGATGACGAGGCCTTCAAAGACCTGGATACGTCCACCGCTTTTACCCTCTGTGAGTCGCTGATGGACACGCACGGTGTCGCCGACACGAAACTCCGGGATATCGGATTTTAAATATTCACTCTCAATGTCGCGAATGATATTTTCGTTCATGAGGTTTCCTCCTTCGACAATTTTCTTATGAGTTCGAGCACCTTCTTAGGGTAGATCCCCTCCTGAAGGCCTTTTGCGATCATGTCCGGCCGTCTTTGCATAGTGAGTCTCACCTGCTCTTCCAGTCGGTAATCGCGGATATTTTGGTGATGGCCGCTGAGGAGAATCTCCGGGACATTCATCCCTTCAAACTCTTCAGGGCGAGTATATTGATGGTATTCCAGAAGTCCCGCAACATGCGATTCTTCTATCAGTGATTCTTCGGCAATGACACCGGGCAGACAGCGCATCATCGCATCGACGAGCACCAGGGCTGCCAACTCCCCTCCGCTGAGGATATAATCTCCGATTGAGATCTCTTCATCCACCCACTTATCAATCACTCGCTGATCGAGTCCTTCATAGTGGGAGCAGATGAGGGTCAGCTCTTCTTTCTCGGCCAACTCCTGCACTTTTTTCTGTGTCAGGAGATGTCCCCTCGGCGAGAGATGGACGACATATCCGTTGTCTTGACGAAGCGCATCAAAGAGAGGCTGAGCCAGGAGAACCATGCCGGCACCTTCCCCATAGGGATAATCATCGGCCTTGCGGTGTTTGTTTGTCGAGTAGCTACGAATATCGTCGATGACCAGTTCCAGATGACCTTCCTCCAGCGCACGCCGTGGAATGCCCTCCCGGAAATACTGTTCGATCGTCTCGGGAAACAGTGTGAGGATGCGAATCTTCATCACATGCCTTCGATCAGTTCGACATCGATGCGTCGAGCGATCAAGTCGATCTTCTTGACAAATGCTTCAACCGCAGGAATGAGGATGTCCCTTACTCCTTCGACGACATAGATATCCTGAAAGGTGTTCTGCAGTACGTCGACGACGTGACCTACTGAAACTCCCTTATCAAAGACTTCACAGCCGATGAGGTCTCGGACGAGATATTCGTCCTCTTCCAGTTCAACATCTTCCCGGTCTATGAAGATCTCCAGACCGATTAGATCTTTGACGTCTTCAATCGAGTCTCTGCCGGCAAAGCGGGCAACCAACATATTTTTCTGTGTTCGCAGTTTTTCCACCAGGAGTTCGTCTATGGCGCAGGTGACGCGCAGACCTTCTCGAAGAGAACTGTCATCGCTGTAGGGGTAGATTCTTACATCTCCCTTCAGACCTACACTCTTGACGATCTTCCCTAAGGCAATTTTTCGCTCCATTAGAGCACTTCGACGAAGACCTTGACGTTTTCTTTGGTGGCTGCCACTTTGGCAATCGTTCGGATGGCATTGATGACGCGGCCGCCTTTTCCAATAACGCGTCCCATGTCTTCTGGTGCCACGCGCACTTCCACAGTGACGACACTGCCTTCTGTTTTTTCAGTGATCTGCACTTGAGAAGGATCTTCCACCAATCGGACAACAACCGACTTTACTAACTCACTCATCAATCAATTACTCCTGCTTTTCATCATAGACGCCGCTTTTTTTCAGAAGCGCGCGTGCCGTATCAGTCGGCTGAGCACCGTTTTTGAGCCATTTGATCGCCTTTTCCATATCGATGCGAACTTCTTGGGGCTCTTTGATCGGATCAAAATATCCGATTTCTTCGATAAATCTTCCGTCGCGTGGACTGCGAGAATCTGCAACCACTAATCGATAGAAGGGTCGTTTCTTCGATCCCATTCTTCGAAGTCTGATTTTTACCGCCATTCTTTCCTCCTTAATTATTTAAAAGGGCAACTTCATCCCACCGAAGGGATTGCGACCCTTTTTGGCCATGTTTCCGTACTGCTTCATCATCTTGCGGGTCTGTGAGAACTGCTTGACCAGGCGATTGACATCGACCAGTGTCGTTCCGCTTCCTTTTGCAATCCTCTCTTTTCTTGAGGGATTGAGAAGATCCGGATTTCGACGTTCTTTTACCGTCATCGACTGGATGATCGCCTCTATCTTATGCATTTCTTTTTCATCGATATTGATTCCCTTCAAGGCCTGTCCGGCCCCGGGGATCATGGCGAGGATCTCACTCAGAGAACCCATGTCTTTCATCTGCTGCATCTGTTCGAGAAAGTCCTCATAGTTGAGTCCTTCTTTTCGCATCCGCTTCTCTAAGTCCTGTGCCTTTTTGGCGTCAAAGGACTTTTCTGCTTTTTCTATGAGACTGAGAAGGTCGCCCATTCCCAGGATTCTTGAAGCCATCCGCTCAGGGTGGAATTCTTCGAGTGTCTGTGAGCTGATTTTCTCTCCGGTGCCGATGAACTTGATCGGCGCTCCGGTCACTTCTTTCATGCTGAGTGCGGCACCACCCCGGGTATCTCCGTCCATCTTCGTCAGGATGATACCGTCAATACCAAGTTTCTGGTGGAAGGCGTCTGCCACATTGACCGACTCCTGACCGACCATGGCATCGACGACGAGCAGGATCTCTGTGGGACGGACGGCTTGCTTGATGGCGACCAACTCATCCATGAGTGTCTCATCAATCTGCAAACGACCTGCCGTGTCGAGGATAAGGACGTTTCGACTTTCGCGCTGCGCCTGCGCCAGAGCGGCTTTGGCAATATCTGCCGGTGCTACCTGCTGCCCCATACTAAAGATCGGCACATCGATCTGTGCGCCAAGGACCTTCAGCTGATCTATGGCTGCCGGACGGTAGATGTCCAACGCAGCGATCATGGGGCGTCGTCCCTCTTCTTTTGTCTTAAGAGCGAGTTTTGCGCAGTGGGTCGTCTTTCCTGATCCCTGCAAACCCACCATCAAAAAGACGCTGGTACCGTTGGTATTATAGACAAGTTTGCTGGAAGTCGAACCCATAATCCGTGTCAGTTCGTCTCTTACGATTTTAATGACCTGCTGCCCGGGCGTAAGACTCTCCATCACCTCAGAGCCCATAGCGCGTTCGGTGACCTGTTTAACGAAGTCTTTGACGACCTTGAAGTTGACATCAGCCTCCAATAGAGACAGACGCACTTCACGCATCACGTCCTTGATATCTTTTTCAGTAATCTTTCCCTTGCCCGTCAGTTTCTTGAGGGCATTTTGGAGTTTTTCTCCGAGGTTTTCAAACATCTATTCTTCCAATTCTTTCAGAAGAGCCTCGAGAGCCTTAAGGCTCTGTGGGCGGAGTGTTTCTTTCGACAGTTCTTCTTCAAGTACAGCGGCTTTTTTCCTTAGGTTATAATGCTTCTCCACCATTCCCAAGTGATTTTCATAGGACTCCAGCTTTTCAAGTGCTCGGCGGATGACATCGTGGACGCCCTGCCGGGTCACCTTCGCATCTTCTGCAATCTCACTGAGTGTCAGATCTTCCTGCACGTACAAAGCTAGCACTTCCCGCTGTTTTTCGGTGAGGAGTGCCGCATAAAAGTCCATATAGTAGCCGGCCATCTCTCGTTTAATCATATTTTCCTCTGTAAAGGCTTTTTGCTTTACAGTGGTATACTACAGACTTCACGGACACTTGTCAAGAAAAAAGAGAAAAGAGGCTATTGCGATGTCTCACTTTTTCCTTCTAAA
>CALFKA010000281.1 GCA_937880545.1 uncultured Clostridia bacterium
GAGATCGTGATGTGACTGGAGTTCAGACGTGTGCTCTTCCGATCTCCTTAATATCCATCATGATCCGCAAAGGCTCCGCAGCCTTCTCAAGGAGTTCCCTGCTGATGACAGGCGCTAGATGATATTCAATCGCCTGGGCATCGAGTTTGGATAGCGTCAAAAGACTCTGTACCAGCCACTGCAGACGCACACTCTGAGAAGACAATTGCTCCAGGAACTGCCTCCTTCTCTCTGGAGGAAGATCTTTTTTTAGTAGATCTGCCAGCATCAGTATCGATGTGATCGGCGTCTTCAGCTGATGCGAGATATCACTGATCGAGTCCGATAGCCATGTCTTCTCTTCGCGCAGCTTGGCTGCCTGTTCGCGAAATGCCACCATCAGTTTATAGATATCGGCTGAGAGCACCGCCAACTCGCCTTCTTCATAGTTCGAGAGATCCAAAACATCACTCCCGGCGAGGAGAAAGCGAAGCTGTGTTGAGAGTTCGCGGATGGTCTTTGCCCGTCTGTACTCTTTCCAGACAAGAAGAAGCGTCAGAAAGCCCAGAACTCCCCAGACGAGAAAACCTGAGAAGGGGTCCCGGCGATACACCACCCCGCCGACTGCCAGAGCGAGACCGACAAGACCGACCCAAGATGTCCACCTTTTCATTGATCACTCTCCCGCACTGTAGCCCAGACCGCGGACAGTTCGGATGAGCGAACCGCCCTCATCTCCTACCTTCTCCCTCACACGCTTGATATAGACACTCAGCGTGTTGTCACTGATGAATTGCCCATCGACTTCCCAGAGCTGCTCCATCATCTGCTCTCGGCTAAGTACCTGTCCGGGATGCTGCATCAGTAGAAGAAGCAGGCGATACTCCAGTGCGCTGAGATAGATCTCCTGATGATCTACCATCACACGAGCCTTAGAGACGTCGAGTTGAATATTTCCAAGTTTATAGACAGGTCCCTCTTCTTTCTTTTCTCTCCTTCTCAAAATCCCCCGAATCCTGCTGAGGAGCTCCTGCAGACGAAAAGGTTTGGTGACATAGTCCACCGCACCCAGCTCAAGCCCCATGACAATATTTGCCTCATCGTCGATGGCAGAGAGGATGACGATCGGAATATCCCCACCCGAGAGCGCCCGGCAGACTTCATAGCCACTTCTATCTCCAAGTCCCAGGTCCAAAAGAACTAAGTCGAAAGGCTGCTCCAGAGCACTCAGCGCCTCCTCCACACTCGAGGTGTGCACTACTTCGTATCCCTCTTCTTCAAGAGAATACGTCAGCGCCAGAGCGATCGATGGGTCATCTTCTACAAACAATATCCGCTTCATATGTCACTCACCTTTCTCTCAGTGCTGAGCTTCTCTGAAAACAGTGCCAGTTTGTCAAGCTCCTCCGCTGAGAAACCTTCTTTATCCGAGCGAAGGGAGACAGTGGCAATGAGCGGTTCCTCAAGGAGCCCCTCCATCATAGCAAAGCACTTGTCTGCCACTCCGGAGAGACTGGTCGCAAAAGCTGCCACTTGCTTTCCTTTTAGAGAGTGCTCCAAAAGAAAGGTGCGAAGTGCAGGAGCGATCCCACTGTTCCACACGGGTGTGCCGAGGATATAGAGTTCCTGCTGTGGCCCCCATGGATACGAAACCAAAGCAGGCGCCCTCTTTCTCGCCACTTCCATCCCGCCCTTAAGGAGCCGGAAGAAGTGATTTTTGGGATAAGGCTTTTGTGTCTTCAGCTCACAAAGAACCGCAGAGAGCCTCTCAGAGAGGATCTGCGCAGCCTGTCCGGTCTTCCCGCTTAAGCTGAAAAAGACGATGGTGCACTTCATGGGTTAGCGCATACTCCTCTGCTTCAGATAGTCTTTAAAGAAGAAGAACCCTTTGTCGATATTATCTAGAGAGATCTTCTCATCAGCTGAGTGAATGCTGGCGATGTCTTCTTTTGTCATGACGACGGGACTGAAGCGGAAGATATGCTCGCTTAAGGCCTGGTAGTGCCTGGCGTCACTCGCCCCGCTCATCAGGTAGGGAACCACCTCCACGTCCCCAAAAGTATATTCAACCGATTCTTTCAGAAGCTGGAACTCCTGTGTGTCATGTGGGGTGACTCTGGAGGGTTCTTCATGTAATATCACTTCGATCTCCACCTCTTCTCCGAGTTGTTTTCGAAGATAAGTCATGACGCTCTCCACACTCTCTCCCTGCAGGATACGAGCATTGACGATGGCCTCCGCTTTTGCAGGGATGACATTGGGAGCATTTCCCCCGTCGATCATCGTCACACAAAATGTTGTGCGTACAAAGGCGTTGGTGGTGGGGCTTGCCACAAGAAACTTCGATACGATCGGAAACAGTTTTCGGATCTTTCCAAGGAGTTTGCCCTGCGAACCCATGAAAGGAGCCATGGCCTCAAACATCGCCTGTACTGTAGGTGTCAGGCGGACTTTTGGAGGATTTTCTTCGATCTTCTGGATGAGTTTTGCCATCCTTCCAATCGCATTGCTGGGAGGCGGCATAGAGGAGTGTCCTCCGCTTCCTCTGAGGGTGAGTTTAAAGTTGGTGGCTCCTTTTTCGGCAAGTCCAATGAGCGCGAAGGGCTTCTCTCCTCCCTTGATGGCATCGACACTCACCGCACCGCCCTCATCGAGGATGGTATGGATCTGTGCCCCGATCTCTTTCAGGTACGCCGCCATCTGAACGGCTCCTCTTCTTCCGCCCACTTCTTCATCGGCTCCAATGGCGAGATAGATCGTCTTTTCAGGCTTAAATTTCTCACGCAGAAGAGACTCCACCGCCTCATGCAGGAGGATGCAGTTGCCTTTATCATCGAGAGTTCCTCTCCCGATGACATATCCATCTGAAATCTCTCCTCCGAAGGGATCTGCACTCCACTCCTGTCCTTCATGTGGCACCACGTCATAGTGCGCCAGGATCAGCTCCCCTTCTTCTTTCTTTCCTCTCCAGATATACAAAATGCTGTCCCCGAAGCGCTTCACTTCCAGCTTTTCATACATCTTGGGATATCTTTCCTCCAGGAAGTCAAGAAACTCCTGGAAGACTTTTCGGTCTTCTTTGTCCGGGTCGGCGTGTGAAAGTGTAGGAATCTGCACAGCCAGGGACAGGGACTCAGCCAGTCGTTGTGTCATTATTCGATATCCTCCTTTTGAATCCATCCTATGCGATAGAAATACAGCGCGCTGACGACGGAGATGACTCCTAGGATGGGAATCAGCACACCTTGAATCGAGTTAAAGTTCAGCTTGAGTACGTAGATGACAATCGCCGCTAAGGTGATGGTCGACAGAATCGGCACCACGGCGAGTTTCCAGTGCTGCGAGAAGAAGTGGGCCCCCAGAGCTCCAAAGAGCGCCGGCAGGATATTTTCAAACGCAGGTGCCAATGTTGGAGAACTCAGAAGCGGCTGCAGTGGGAGAACCAGAAGCATCCCGATGAATACGACCACAATCGTCACCATGGAGCTGATCGCCACAGAGATCTGCGCAATCACCGCCCCTTCTTCAGTACCACTCTTAACACCTGCCTGATCCATCGCAACCACGGCAGCGGGAATCTTTAAGTTTGTCAGGTTCCCCGTCATAAAGGCCAGGTAACTTCCTCCCGGACCTAAAATAGGCACAAACGTAAAGTACTCCGCAACGGCGATCGGCAGATAGATCATGGCTGCCTGCAAAAAGCCGGAGAGAAAAGCGCTTGCAGGAGGAAAGATGTTGTAGTACACCGAGATCACCATAGGCGCGCCAACCATCAGAATCAGCATGCCCACAAGGGATCGTACCCCTAAGGTATGAATATCTCTCATGATTCCCCCTTATAGGCTAAAGAGCACGCTAAAGACCATGCCCCCCAGCATTGAAAAAGTAAACACGTAGTCACTGAGCCACCCAATCCGGCTCCTCTTCGCCAGGGCATTGAGCACAAGAAAGGTCGCTGCACTGACAAGCAGTGTGTAGAGTGGCAGTCCACCCTGCACCAACGGGGGACCCACAAACACCGAGAGCATCCCGAAGTACAGTGCGGTGATAATGAGTGTCAATTTCGTCGCATCTTTTTTGCGCGCCTGATCGATCCCGGTAGAAAAGCGGCGCAAGGTGAAGATCGCCAGGAGCATGCCCCAGGGAATACCCAGCGTCATCACCCAGAAGGAATTGGAGAGTACCTGGGGCGTCATCTGCGAAGAGCCAAGCTGCGTGACACCCATGGCAGAAGCCCCGATATTTGCCGTCATCAGTTCATACTGGAAGCTTCCGATGATGGAGAGGCGCATCCAGGGAAAAGGAATTCCCAGAATCCCCATCATCGCCATCAGTGCCAGAACAATCGGAATCGACGGAGCCACAGCAAATCCCGCCGACGAGCGGATGGTTCGTCGTATGGTGTCCTGTGAAATCCCCAGTTCCTTTGCCCGTCGTAAGCCCTGTCGCAGAAACAAAATACAAAGAAAAAAGACATAGAGCACGACGACAGCGCAGACGAGATAGACAATCCACG